>JANNWD010000192.1:0-21534 GCA_031408315.1 Bacteroidota bacterium | reverse complement strand
CAAAGCCGTCTGGTCTTTGAGTTCCGGCAATACCACCTTCACCACCGTCAATCTTGGCTTTAGCACTTTCAAAGTCTTGTGGATCAATAACTTTATAAATCTTTTCACCAGTTTTAGGATTAACAGCCTGAAATACAGAAGGTACTTCTGGTACATTAATCTTGACATTAGGAGCGTTAATCATAGATACAATACCGTTTTTGCTTTTAATGATACCGGCAGTACCAACACCAACAGCTAGATCTCCAACTGTTCCGGCAGTACCGCTAAGAAGGGCAGACTGTATAATTCCAGAAGCGTCAGCGTCTTGTCTTGCAGCACTCATACCACCTTGAGCAGTATTCAGTAGAGCAGTTTTTGCTATTACAGGTACACTCTCTTTTACGGCTTGTTTTACGCCTACTTTTACAATCTGCTTACCAGTAACACTACCAAGTCCAAGCGTGGCTACATCAAGCATACCCTCACCAGTAGTAAGAGCTATATCACGTACACCTTTTAGTGTTCCTTCTTCGGCAGTTTTTTTATCATAAATTGTGCCTACATTGAATAAACCACCGTCATTCTTTTGAAATGCGTCATTAGCACTATCGTTATTAACTCCTGCGTCATTTAGTCTTTGAGTTGCAGCGTCTAGTCTAGCCTGTGCTAAAGCAATAGCACGAGGATCACCACTTTTCTTAGCATTACGCATATTCTCCAAAGCAGCGTCACTTTCCCAAGCAGCGAACTGACCCTGTATTGCATAAAAGCCCTGTGGTCCTTGAGCACCAAGCGTGTTAAACATTTTTGGTATAGCACCAATAGTATTACCAACTATATTGCCCGGACGTTCAGAAGTAATAGGCACTTGTTCTTCGGTAGAACGTGTCTTATTGGCTTCTTGACGGCGATATTTATCACTATCAGTATTAGCGTCAAGTACATCTCTAAACTTATTCCAGTTAGACTGTTTAGGTTTTTCTATTTGTGCAACGCCGTAGTTCGGACGTGTAGCCCTAGAGTAATTAGCAATTTCATTGACATCACCACCGGTTTCTTGGCTAATCTGTTCCCAAGATTTACCGGCATTTAACCCTGCATTTATAGGATCTACAGGTGGACCGTCTACAGTTATTTGAGTATTAGCATAACTAGGAGTGTTCATAACACTAATTTGTTGAGTAGGTTGTGCTGCTGAAACACGCAAAGTACTACCCCCATTATCTACAGGGGTAGCTTGTATTTGCGGTTGCACGGCAGCTTGGCGTTGGTTTTGGTTTTCTTCTTTATCCCAAAAGTCTGCACCACTCCACGTATCGTTTACCTTTTTCTTAAAGGAGTTCCAGACAGAAGCCATAATTTAACTCCTTATACTGTAACTTGTTTTGTTTTAGTCCTGCTAAGTGGAATACTAGCAATTCCTTGATCTTTACCCTTTACATAAATTGGCATTTCACCCATAACAGCACCGTTAATAGGATTACCATTACCGCCGTAGCTTACTTCTGGTCCGGTAGTACTAAATGCGTTACCTGCTTGACCAAGTTCATCAAGACGGATAGCTTCTTTCATTATTTCATCTGGTGACCACTGTTGTACGCCACTAAGTCGCTGTGATCGTGACTGGTCTATGCCTGATAATCGTGCAAGTGCTTCACCCAAAACTTGATCCACAACACTCTTATCAACTACACCACCAAAGCCGTTAGCTTCTGCGTCAGCAGATAGAGCGTCAAGCTTACCGCCAAAGTCACCACGTACACGACCTGTTTCAGTATCACGGTAAGTGCCAAGATTAGCTTCGCCTTCGGTACGCTTAGTGTTAAGTGCACCCTGTTGTCGTTGTAGTTCTTCAAAACCTTCGGCAGCTTGTCCACGTGCTTCACCGGTTTGTTCGTTTCCGCTACGAGCGTATGCACGAGCCATTGCGTCAGAAGCACCACTATCAGAAGCGTTTACTCCTGCTAGAGCCACGCCACCAGAACGAATACCGGACTGAATAGAACGGATAATATTTTGCATTGATCGGCGTAAGTTTAATTCATTACCGGCAAAACCTCTATTAAGTTCACCTTGACCGCCAGTAATGTCATTAACAAATGTATTAGTTTTAGCGTCATAAGTGTTACCTACATCTGTAAGTGACTGCCTTGCACCGCCGGCTTGATTGTTTGCAGATACGCCGTAGTTGTTTACTGCGGAATTATAAGCAGCTTGACCACCCCAACGTGCGTAAGGATCAACCGTACCAGTTCCACCAGTACCACCACTTGTAGGTGCAGTAGTGCCACCACCAGTATCAGCAGGTGGTACATAGTTATAGCCATTATTTGCACCTAATACCCAACCGGCATTAGTTGTTGTAGGTTCAGCACCTATAAATGATCCGTCCGAAGGTGATCGTGCACCACCGGCAACAGATACGTTACTAAATACATTATAGTCTGTGTTTGTGCCGTCAAAAGGGTTAACTTTATCGGCTACTGTTCTTAATGCTTGTGTTGGGCTAAAGCCACCGGGTAATGTCATATTTTTCTCCTTTTGTTTGTATTTTTTAATTTTGTCAAGTTTTTCTAATCTGATTATACTACAGTTTCAAACACGTAAGATACACCTGTGTATACCCTTCTCTGTGCTTGAATGCTGTGAAGTGGGTATATTGCTTCATCATTATCTAACAAAGGCAAGATAATATCCACACTACCAACTGTCAGAGAGAATGCGTACAGCACATTAGTGTCAGTAATATATGGTAATGCTAGGTTAGATATTTGCGTTAGTGTCGGTGCATATAAGGTATCACTGTCTGTTATTAAGGGAAGTACTATTGTTACTGCTCCAACAGATACAATCATAGTATTAAGGGTATCTGCGTCACTAATTAAGGGAAGTGTAAGCGTGACTGCTCCAACGCCAACTGTAGGTTCGTAAAGCGTATCGCTATCTGTAATAAGAGGTAGTGTTAATGTTACCGCCCCTGCACTAACAGTCATTGCGTACAATGTATTGCTATTAGATATAAGTGGTAGAACTACGTTCTGTGTAATTGTTGGTGCATAAAGAACATTTGTATTTGTAATTAACGGCAATACAATATTCTGCAATAAGGTAGGGGCAAACAAAGTACTTGTGTTAGTGATTAATGGCAACACTATATTCTGCAATAGAGTTGGTGCAAACAACGTACTTGTATTGGTTATGAGTGGAAGTACAATATTCTGCAATAAGGTAAATGCATAAAGTGTATTTGTATTGGTTATCAGAGGTAGTGTAAGTGTTTGAGCACCAATGCCCGGTACAGCAGTAGGATCACGAAGTTTTACATCGTTCGGGTTTACCTCTCCGATATATAGGTAAATAATTACAGGGTTCACGATTATGCCCCTGTCAGTGTATTTACCGTTGTACCGGCAACGTCAGGTGATCCTTTTTTATACGCAACAATATAGTAAGGACCGCCAGTAGCAGGAAAAGAGTAGTTGCCAGAAGCGTCAGAGGTAGTTATACCAACTACAACATCACCGAGTGTTAAGTATAGTTCTACTACACAACTACCAAGAGCAGTACCGGCACTATCTTTAGTAACGCCAGTAATTGAAAAAGCTTTAGTGCTAAATGGTTGTGATCTAAATGGTTTAGAACTAACAGTAATTTGACCTGCAAAGTTGGGTTGTGCAGCACCGTGCCGTTTATTTGGCATAGCTAATATACCGCCCCCACCACGAACACCACCACCTCTGATACTTCCACCGCCTACACTTATTGGCATAATAAGCTCCTAGTTTAGAACATCAACTTTGTATGAGTGTACCGTCAATGACCCTGTTGCTACTGTTTGAGTGAAGAACACATCAAGAATAGAAGCAGCAGTATTGTCAAAACCAGCACCAACAGCAGGAGTACCAACAGGTACTAGAAGTACACCGTTACCACCGGCAGCAGGAAGTGGTGCACCAACTACAGCTTCGGATATAAACTTACCGTTTTGTGGAAATAGAGTTGTGCTAGTACCGTTACCAACAGCACGACAAGCTAGTTCTACTTCAAATAAGAATGGTACTGTCGTTTTAGCAACAATGTTTAGGTTAAGAGCCAATGTATCAAAAACCACTGTTGTACCGGCAGAACCTAAACATATATCAAACCTTGCTGTGCCCGGAGTGGTTACTGCACAAGATATACGTCCTGCTAATGTAACTCTTAAAACACGACCTATATACATAAAGTTGTTTGGTAACACTATTCTGTTAGCTGTTGGAATACAGCTTGCACGAGCAGCAGCAGTAAGTGTTGGACCGTCTGTTGCACTTTGTACGATTGTTTCTTGCCAAGTTTGTAAACTCATATTTGTTTCTCCTTAAAGGGCAAAGAAGCCCGAAGCATTTACTGTTACGTTAATATCTCCACCGTTAGGTGTTACTGGTAAACCTGTTACGCCAGTATCGTAAAAACCTACTAATCTTGAAGTAGCAGCAACGCCAGTATCTACATAAAGTATTAGTGCTTCTGACGGATCGCCGGTTACAGCAGTAAAACTAAAGTCGGCTGCGTCAAAAGAACCATTAGTATATGTTTTAGTTGCGAGGTTTCCAGATGTGCTTACACGTCCTATAGCAGCAACATCACTCAAGAATTGATGTGCAGATGAAAATGCATAATCGGCAAGATCAACAAGTACAGCTTTAATGTTACCGTTCAATTGTACGTTTGTATCGCCATTAATAAGACTTTCTTTCCATTTAAGATAAAGTGCGTTAGCCATTATTCATCTCCCACTTGAGAAGGCACGCCAACTCTGTTTTCTACTTCTAATGTATTTTCTTCTTCGTTTGCACGCTTGTAGGCTTGACCAAGACAATCTTCTAATGTAGCAATCAGTTCTGAATGCTCAACAAAATTATCCTCGTCATCAACTAAACGCCAACGGTAATTATCTGCGTGTGCTTTGTAGACTATAATCTTCATTTTTGTTTCTCCTTTTTTTTGTTGTTGTTAGGATTAATTTTAGTATATCACTTTAGCCTTTCATAAACATAACACGCTGTACAAACAACCATTCTTCGTAGTCTATATATACTTCTTTATCGTCAATTGTAAGCTTAAAGACTTTATCCTTCACCGCTTGATCGTTAAGCTCCCAATCAACGGTAATGTGGTGATTAGCAGATAAGTCTGCAATTTCAGCATTACCCTTTTTAATCATCTCTGTAATGCTGTCTTTGTTACGCAAATTCTTCACATCTCGTGTAGCCGAACCTGCACCAAGACCACCGCTTATGTAGTTTGGGTTGGATCTAGTAGGCATAATACATCTTTCTCACGTACAAGCTTAATAAATTTTTCTTCGGTATCAAGCACGGCATACGGATTAATAAGTATGCTATCACCTTCTGCAACAGAGGTAACTTCCGGACCTTTTTGTAATACCTTACCGACATTAGTAGGTTTCGCCCAACGTGGCGGTTGTACCCATAGATTGCCAACTTTCTTTTCCTTTTCAGGCTGTTGCATTTCTATAACTATCAGATCTTTTAGTGGTTTCATTCTGTTCCTTTCGGTTAATGCTTATATTGTAACAAAAAAACGCCCCCAAGAGGACGCTTAATTGTATCTAATCAAATTGATTAGACCATTTGACCACCTGCTATGGCTGCAACATCTGCGGCATTTGCAGCAACTACTTTTGGCAAACCACCACTGAGTACAGCCCCAGTGAATGAAAAGTTTGTCAAAGTTTCAGTAGTAGCAATGGTGTTACCAAGTGAAGCGTACAATGTTGTCAAAAGAAGTGTTGTAGCGGTTTTTGTACCGGCAACTACTTGTTCGTTTTGCGTTGTACCAGATCCATAACCAACACCCGGTGTTGTTACAACAGAAGTACGGTTGATAGCGTCTTTAAGGTTATCAAGCGTGTTTGTTGCAGCAGCACCAATTAGTACTTCGTCTACAGCACTGGCGGACGTTAAAGCCGTCTTGAATGTGTATACTCTTGTACCAATTGTTATAGTTTCGTTGTTCAAAGCAACACCTGTTGATGTAAGTGTTGTGGTAGCATTTGCACCTGCAACAGTTGTAGCGTTCTTTTCAAGGGCAACTACTCGCTGTCTAAGTACACTGTCATTTTGTATAGTTGAAGGATCAAGTCCAACTACTCTTGCTCGGAGATTTAATTCTGCTCTATTTGACATAATTATTTCTCCTCTACTGGTTTAGCTACTTTTGGAATGACCACTTTATTTTCTGTAACTACGTTTCTACCAACGTTAGCAATCTGCTCTTTGGTATTAATCTCTAGTACAGGTGGTATAAATTCACCCCATTCAGTAGTAGTCCAACCGGCAGCAATGCGATCTGCACGTAATTGTTCATCAGGCTTAAGTTCAACCTTTTCTTTGGCTGTGTCTTTGTTTGCCATAATTCTACTCCTACTCTTTAAGTTTATAGTGCCGGTTTTAGAGATCCGGCAACTCTGTGGCTAGTTTACCCCTAGAGGTTAGCTAGTCCTTTCAAGGTCTACGAATGCAGCAGATCGCTCTACAGCAAGTCCGTAAATTGTGTGAAGTACTGACTTAACGCCAATGTAATCAACACTATCTTCCATTTTATATGTTGGCTTCAACTGAACAGCAAGGCTGATTGCACTCTTGTGGAAGAACAAGCTGTGCGTGTTGGTAGCGTCATCTACAACGTTGTTAGACATAAAGATGTCCATATTGTAAACATTAGCGATCAAGTTATCCTTACGGGTAGCAAGACCTTTTTCACCACTCTGATCGTATGCAGAATATTTGTTTACTGCACGTAGATCACCCATAACCTTAGCAGCTACGACACCTGAACGCTCACTTTGTGGAACGTTAGCAAGGTCAAGTGCTAGAACAACAGCAAGCATATCTGCGTCATCGGCAGTTGCACCACCGGCTACGTTAGTACCGGCAGAAGCGTGTAGTGAAGCAAGGTCAAAGTCCATTGCTCGTGTAACAGCTTCGGTCTGTGCAGCACGGTAAGCTTCCTGAATTGCGTACATAGTCTGTACCTTAACAATATCTTCAATGATGAATGCAAGATATTTGTGCTTGTTAATGGTAAGTTCAATTTCCGTTTCAGTTGCAGCGTCATAGGTAACTATGGTGTCAGCAGCTTTATCACGAGCGTTATAAGTGCTCATAAATGGAATGTTGATCTTGTTTCCACCGCCAGCAACTAATTCGTCACGGCGTAATACCAAGTCTGCAAAGTACAATGCTTTGTAGAAAGGCTTTTCAATTTTCTTAGTCCAGACTTCTGCGATAAATTTTGCAGCAGTCGTGGTGGTAATATTTGCCATACTTTTCTCCTTTTATTTTTATTTAAGTCGTTTTTGCTTTTAGCAAGCTATTACAATAATACAAAGTTAGCTTGACAATTACAACATCTCAAGAATTTGACGCTCAATCTCGGCTTCGTTCTTCTCTAATTCTTCGGCAGACATTTTACTAATATCGCCGGGTTTTAGAGCACCAAGACTTTTACGTGATTTACCACCGGGTCGTACACCCTGATTTTTCCTTTGACTTGTAATGTTCTTGCGTGTAGTTTCAACACGCTCATCTAGTTCTTCGTCATTCCACTTACTCATATTCTTAACATATTTACGTGCAAACTTCTCGTAAGAGAGGTCAGGCTTTTCAATAATGCTAGTAATAAGAGGTAGTCCAGTTTCCCGATCAAACAAAGGTTGCCCCTGTTCGTTGGTCTTTTGGAATTGCTTTAGTCCTACTAATTGAAAGTACATCTCGTTAATTTCGGCGGTTTTATCCGGATCAAAATTAGGGTTCTTTTTGCCGTCTGCGGTGGTTTCACTTAAGAAGTTTAGCTTTGGATCATACGATACAATTTTAGCTTCTTGCGTTAGTTCACCCCAAAAGCGATCTTGTTCAGCCCAATATTTAACTGTTTCAGCCCCTTTTGCAAATTGGATAGCACCGGTACGTTCACGGTCATCTGCTAATTCCTCTGGCTTAAAGCCGTCCTCTGGTGCTTTTGAATAGTCCACCGGAGTGTAATCAGGGATCTTAAGAGGTGCACGGTTACGTGGTGCTCCGTCTTTGCGAATTTCGTCAATGAAGGATTTGGCACGTTCTTGCCTTCGCTCTTTACGAGTTTTCTTAGGCTTTTCGTCCTCATCTTCGTCAAGATCCTCATCATCTTCATCGTCTTTGGCTTCAATAGGTTTCTTGGTTTTACCGGTTTCATCACCTTCGTCAAGATCTTCCTCATCATCGTCCTGATTTTCATCAGTAGATTTTGACTTCTGTTTGCCGGGCTTTTCTTCTTCGTCATCTTCATCTTCGTCCAGATCAACGTCATCTGCTTTAATGGTTTCGTCCGATCCTAAAATGTCTTTACGAAGTTGTTTAGTATCTTCGTCCTCATTTGGATCTTCCACCATTGCTGCTAAAACTACTGGATCTAATATTTCTTGGTCATCTAACTGTGGCATAGCGTTTATTCCTTTCGCTCCGTTAAGTAGGGCGTACACTTCAACCGCTAAAGTGGGTCGTGCACTTACGTTTATTATATATTATATTTGCTTTAATATGGGCTTACCGTTTACCGTGCCACTTAATCTTTGATGAACACCGATATTTCTACCGTGCTCGTTATTACCGGCAGTACAGAATATGAAGTTACCTTTTTGCTTCCAGTCGCATACGTGACTGTTGAGTTTATTGATATAGCCTTCTACTTCATCTTCCGAGATACCGTGAGATTGTCTTTCAGGTGGTTTTACACCCTTAAACTGATACCACTTGTCCTCTTTAGGATTTTCGTAGACCATATAGCCACTCATTTTATTTAGTGTCCTTCTGTACTCTGAACTGCAATGTATCTAGTTCGTCCACGATAATAGAAGCAAGACCTGCCCATTTGCCGGCTTCTTCATATTTACCTGCTGCAACTAGATCTTTTATACCTTCACCGCCCGGCAAGAAGTGTTGCCAGTACGTTTTTCGGGTTTCAATATATGTATCTACTTCTTTGAACTTTCTATTACCACCGAGTTTAGCCCAATCAGTCTTTAAGACCTTTGGTGCTGACGGTGCTTTAGGTAAAGCCGTTACTGGTGCTGCGTCACTCATTGGTGAGTTGTTAGGTTGCCCCATTATGCAGGTACTCCTTGCTGTGGCATTCCGCCACTTTTAGCCATTGCTAGTAAAGCCATTTCATAGGCTTGCATAGCTGTACTAGGGTTAGTAAATGAATATCCACCGATTATGACCGGATTTTGTGGACTAGCTGCTTGAACCATAGCTAATTCCTCTGGATCAGGCTGTATCGGTTGCTGTGGTTGTGGTGCAGGTGGCATTCCACCGGGCATTTGCATAGGCTGTGGTGGCATTGGTGGTGCTACAGGTGGTTGCATACCGGGTTGTGGCATTTGTGGTGGTTGTGCCGGCATTACCGGTTGTGGTGCGGTTGGTAGTGGCTCTTGACCTGCCGGTGTAGCAGGTTGTGGTGGCATTGTAGCTGTAGTAAACATTTTACTCATAAATGGTAGTCCACCAAGTTTACCCATTTCGCCAAAGATAAACTCCCAATCAGGAACTTTACCAGTAGCTTCTTTGTATTGCTCAAAAGCGTTAGGTAGTTTACCCATAAACATTAGTTGATCTTGCATACTTTCAAGTTGCTGTTGGCGTGTCTGTTTAGCAGTAGAGTTAGACTTAAGTTCAAAACGTGCAGTAATGTCGTTAAATGCTGTAGGCTTGATCTTAAGTCGGATCTGATTACCGCTTTCGCTCATACGGTAGGTAGCGTGTCCTTGATCCTCAAAGTGCTTAAACATATCTGCTAGATCAGTTGCACCGCTTTCAATGATTTCTTCAATCTCTTGCCTAAACATATCTACAGGAATGCTATCTGTAATAGTCGGGATAATAGAGTAAAAGCCGTCAATCAGTTCTTGCATTGCACGCTCAAGCATACCTCTGTCAAAGTTATCACGAGTACCTTCACGATCTTTAATCTGCTTCAAAGCTTCTGGTGTTCTACCAAAGCCCGGATCACTAGCACTTTCGGCATTGCTTCGTGTATCAGTAGTGCCGGCAATAGATTGTAATGCACCTTTGCTCATACCCTTTGCAGCTTGGTAAGTAGATAGTCCGGCATTGCTACCTTCTACATTCTTAAAGTCTGGTGGTCCGTTAAACTCCCAAATAGCACCGGCTTCATTTACGATTGTGTGCGGTACTGCGGTCTGCATATTGACTGCTTTAGGGCTAAACAAGTTGATCTTAATACCTTGAAAGTAGAAGTTGTCTAGTCCGTCATTAGCAAATTGCATAGGCATTGATCGTTGGAAGTCACCATTTCCGTAATAACTGTCCATTTTAGGTATACAACGCTTCAAAACAAACGGAATACGTGCATTTTTGTGCGGATTTAGTATATTTCTGATTACTTTACAGCCAAATTCAGGTAAAAAGGTGATCCAACGTCCTTCTTTTCCGGCTTCGTAACGTGTAGCTAGAAGTACTTGACGTGTTTGCTGTGCCATTCGCTCACGATAAGTAAGGCTACGGCGTTTTGTGTCACTGTCAGTAGTCTTGTTTTTAATCTGATCTATAACAGAATTGATTGCGTCTTTATCCCAAGTGTCATCTTCGTCATCATCAAGAATATCTTGGAAGTAACTAGCGTATTTATAAGCTAAACCGTGTACGTGATCCATATCGCTAATAGAGGTTTCGCCTGATTGTGGCAAGAAGTTGCGAGGTTGCCAGATCCAACAGTCCGGTCCGATATATCCGGTGGCTTCATTCACGTTAATGTCATAGTGCATAGGAATAACGTTGTATTCGCTAGATCCGTACTGCCATAAGAACATCTTAGTTAGGAAGTCAAACTGTGAATTAGCATTAGGGTAGATCCAGTTAGTACGGAGTATGTCTAGGAATTGCCCCTTGCCATAGTCTTTTTTACCAAAAGCTTTAGTTTCACCTTCTGGTAATTGTCCTGCTACACGTGCTGCACGCTCAAGATAGATCGTTGCAGTCATATTATCAGTCAGTCCGTTACCTGTTTGGCGTGATACAGGATCGTAAGTTTTACCCATATCCATAGCTTCATAAGCGTCATAGTCTGTGATAGCGTCATCGTGCTGTTGCAGATCTTCTGCATAATCACGATACAATAATTGCTCTGTACCGTTCATATCTTTGATTTGAGAAAGTGTTAAATCTGCCATTTTTTGCTCCTTTTTATGTTATTAGTGTGCCGTAAGTGCTAAATTTAGGCGTTTTTGTCTTTATTTGTGATTTTTTCATCAATCCATATTTTAAGTATAACTTAAGATAGCGTAAACCGTCAGGGTGGTCATCGTCCTTTTTCATAGGATCTTCGCTAGGTGCTCTGTCCTTCTTGATCTCACGGTATTTATAGTTCTCCATTTGATAAATTGTGTGCTTGTTATTTTCAGTAAAGTAGATTTCTGGCTCTGGCATACCGACTAACTGCATTTTAGGCTTAACCATTGCTGCTAATAACTGTACACCACTGGCAACGCTACCTGCACCCTTGCTAGGTGATACGACTGCTACAGTGTAGCCAAAGATAGCCGGTGCTTTGTCTATTACACGAGCAATCAAGTCAGGTCGTGCCGGATCACAAACAAGTGCGGTAAGCCTTCGCTCTCCACATTTAATCTTAATAGCACGCAAGACTTCTTCAACATCAATCTCATAACCGTGTACTTCATCTGTTACAAACCACGTACCCTGATTATCAATATCAACAAGGTTTACTGCGGTAGGGTGTCCTTCACTCCAACCAAAATCCCACGTACCGTAAAGCGTGCCATTATCAGGTATACGCTTATCTGTTTGACTAATAACGTGAACTTTACGGTCAAACCACTTAAACACTGAACCGGCAACAGTCCTAAACTGCAATTCAACTTCCTGCATAAAAATGTCAAGCTGTCCTTTTTCTTCGGCTTCTTGGCGTTCGTCTGCAATCCATTGTGGGTCTACACTAGGGTTATCTCTCCACGTAGCTTCAAGATAAAACCAACGCTTGTGCTCCGGCTGTTTAGCCCACTCAAGCAATTCCCACCAGTGGTTATAACCTTTAGCTGTACCCATAAATGCAGCCCAACCTTTAGTAGTAGTCAAGAAGTATTTATAAACAGTTTCAAAGTTAAGCGGATCTTGGTCTTGATACTCATCAAAGATCATACCGTTTGACTTCAAACCACGATCATCATCTGCATAGTCTGAACCCAAAAGGCGGATAGTACTGCGTAAGTTGTCCGTATTGTGCTTGATAGCTTGCCAACCCAAGCCGGGTATAAACATCGGTACTTTAAGATATTGAAAGGTTATCTCAAGATCTGTGCCGTTTGTGTCATAAATCATCTCCGGCGGTATAGTGTGAAGATATTGCTTCCACATAACTTCTTTGGCGTGCTTGTGAGTACGAAAAACAATATGATACGGACCTTGCCTATAGCTTGCTGCCATTTCAAGGTGTTTAACAGACCAAAGTGATTTACCAACCTGCCTACCCCAAAACAAACAACCACGAGTATAGCCGTCCACTAAGAAGGCTTTGTGTGCCATAGCCTGTACGCCGTGCGGTGAATACTCAAACGACTTTTGTGTTTGAACTTCTGTATTTACATTGTTTATTTGATTTTCGCTCACGCTAAAACTCCTTATTCTGGAGTTGCAACTCCACCAATTCCTGCTTCTGATTTAAGGCTGCTTGCTTTAGCCACTCCACTGTCGTGATCGGTAAGTTCTTCTGTGTCATATACTTCAACAACTTTTCCGGCGATTACTTCTGTTCTAGGTGCACGTCTAAATGTTTTGATCTTTGCCGGTGTAAAGATACCAAATAGCCACTGTTGCAATCTCCAATAACGGACTTCATCACGCAACAATCTAAAGCCTTCTTCACTGTCCTCAAACTTATCAAGTAAGCCTAAGTTAGAAGCTGCCATACGAACTACAAAGTCATCTTCCATTTGCATTGCTCTTGCGATTAATGCCATACGTCCAGTAGATTGACCTTCATCGTCAAAGAGTAATCTAAACAATTCAAGTGTAAAGCGTGGTTCTGCAAATGTCATACCGTGTTTTTCAAACTGCTCACCGTCTACACTCCAACGAAAACGAAAGTTCTCTTTCATAGCAAAACGAGCCAATGTTGGCTCACTTAATAGTCGTTCTGTTGGATCAGGATAATGACCTTTACTAATATCGTATCTGTAAGTTATACCCTGAATACCGTTAGCTGATAGTACAGCTTTGTTTTGATTATTCTGCATTCCTAAAGCCTGTGCCGTAGCGTCTGCTTTTTCTTCCGGTGTAGCTGTAGCAATCTGTGGATTAGCTGCATTCACGGCTTGCATTGCTGCAACAATAGTAGCAACAAGGTTCATATCTATTTGTGGTAATACTGGCATAGGTGGCGATACTGGCTGTTCGTCAGTAACTTCTTCGGTTTCTGCGTCCTCTGCCGGAGTTGGTGCTATCAAACTTCCAATAGGTATACCGGTGGCTTCTGCCATTGCTTTAGCTTCTGTTACCTCTGTAGGCAAAAAATCTTCTTCTTCAATTTCTGGCTCTGGTAATTCCGGTGCAGTAGGTGGTGCTACCGGAGTGCCTAGTTTATTCTTTGCCAAATTTCTTAATCGTTCATCGTTAGCTAACTGTTTAGCTGATCGTGGTTTTTTTGCCATATAATACTCCCTCATTTTTTATTATTTTAACTTTGTTTTGAGAGATGTTTGTGTTACCTACAGAATATCATAAGGCAACCAAAAGCGGTATTAATCGTGTAAAGGGTGTTTCTTTGCAGATTTCGCCATTTTTTCAATGTAAGCCTTCTGCTTACGCTTGTTTACTTTGGCTAATACTTCTTGTGCTCTCTCATAAGCCTTAGTTTGCTTTTCGTCCATTTGCATATTTAGCTTGCGGTACTGGTTTTCTTTATTCTTCCAAGATCGCTTACCGGGTAGTTTACGCCTAAACTTTGTACGTTGGTTTGGTCCGTATGTATCGCCAATGGCTCTACGTGTACGAGCATTCATCAATCTTATATCTTCTTCGTCTTGTAGTATCAATGCGTCCTTGACACTTAATTTGGTAGACATTTTTTGCTCCTTACTGCACGTTGCTCATTAAGTTAGTCATTTGTTCTTGGGTAAGTTGTGTATCAACAATACTTCCACCAACAGTGATAGCAAGGTTAGCGGTGGTAATTGCGTTACGTACAGCTTCTTTTGTAACATCGGTAGGATCTACGACACCAATCTTAAACATATCTACTTCCTCACCTGTAAGTACGTTAGTACCAACACCGGGCAATATAATGCGTTCTTCACCTATTTCAATACCAGAGTTTTCAAACAGTACGAGTTCCGGCATAAGTAATACGTGGCGTAGTAAAGTCTTTACCTCTGTTTCAGGCATAATATCAAGACCAATATCACGGAGTGTTACACCACCACCGGCTACAATTCCACCCTTCATTGCTGCTTTAACGGCTGCAACTGCGTCATCAATACGGTATTTCTTTTCTTCGGCTTCGGTTTCAGTTTGACCACCGACTTTAATAACACCAACAGATCCATTAAGGCGTGCAATACGCTCCTGTAGTGGTTCTTTTTCGTCAAGCTTAATCTTACGAAAACGCTTTTTAAGCTTCTCAACGTGCTGTTCTAGGTGCTGACCTTTGCCACCCATAATGATAGTTTCATCAAAGCCTACAATGATCTTATCGGCTGCACCAAGAGTGTTGATACCAAGTGCATTCTGCCAATCACCAACGCTAGGATCAATCACGCTTGCACCGGTAATGGCTGCAATATCCTTAAGCCATTCAAGTTTCTTATCGCCATAGCCCGGAGTTTTAACCGTCACGACATTCAAGACGTTTTTCACTTTGTTTAATATAAGTGTACCCAAAGCTTCGGCTTCAATGTTTTCCGCTACGATTAATACGTTTTTAATGTTTTCCTGAAAGAGTACGTCCAAGATATTCTTGTATTCCTCAAGATCACTAATAGTGGCATTGACCAAAATAACAGCAGGATTTTTCAATACCGCTTCACGGCTTCCCTGATGTGTAACAAAGTAAGGTGACATATAGCCCCTGTCAAAACTAAACCCTTCAACAACCTTAAATGTTGTATCTGGCGTTTGCGTCTGCTCAACACTGATAGCACCGTCATAGCCTACCTCTGTCATAAGAGTAGCGATTTCTGCACCAAGCTTCATATCACCAACAGATACAGTGGCAACGTCAGCAACAGCGTCATAGTTCTTTTCAATCTTTTTGCTCTTGGCTTCAATTGCTTCCACGAGTGTAGGGATCTCTGCTTCCAACTCACGCTTAATAGTCATAGGATCAAAGCCGGCTTTAATCAGTTTGTCTGCTTCAAGCATAATGTGGTAAGTCAAAACAGTCACGGTAGTAGTACCGTCACCAATTTCATTCATTTTACGACTAGCTTCTTTTATGATCTCCACGCCTATAGACTTCGGATCGTCCTTTAATTGAACAGCTTTTGCTACAGTCACACCATCGTGCGTGATTGTAAAGCCACCAAACTTATCTTTAATAAGCACGTTGCGACCCTTTGGACCGAGTGTAGTTTTCACAGCGTCATACAAGACTTCTGCACCTTCAAGTACCTGTTTGCGTGTTTCGTCATTTTTGTAAATCATTCTATTTCTCCTTTACGATTAAATTAACTTTGCCAATTGCTGTGTCCTGAATATCATCAATTGCAATATCCATTTCCGGTGCACCAATCTTACTGATACATCTGCTACCTTTCACTTTTAAGTTATACTTCACGGCAAATCTAGCTGCATAACTATCACCACCGCCAGACCAAACGTACATTTCAGTATTCTTAAAAGAAGCAAGTGTATTAAACATATCTACAATTCTCTGATTAGGATCTTCGCAAGTATCAGTACAGTTACAACGAAGCGTGCCGTCCACATCAAAGGCGATCTTTACAGTAGTCATTTTGCCAAAAGGCAAGCCAAGTTCTTTATTCTTCATTTTATTCCAAACCATTTATTAGCACGCATACCGTACTTAGCTACACAACGAAGCCGGAGTTTACGCAACTCTTGTACATACTCGTAAAGTGCAACTTCAAATTTATCTGCTTCACTCATTGTTTGACCTCAATAACATTACCTTCAAGCACATCAATCTCATCATCTAATTCTCTTATGGCAATTGTAATAATATCGTTATAGATAGTGCGTGGGGGGCGATCTGGATCAACACCTTGTCTAAAAGCGTGCTCACGCCACCGTACTGCATAATCTGCAAGGATCTGATTAAGAATAACCCTCTTACCTTTAGCTACAGCTATAGCAAGTTGTTTTTTATGATTAACTTGTGATTTCATATATCCGCTTCTCTTTCTCGCCCACTAAGCGAATTAATATATATCCCACTATCCTGCCACGCCCAATGTTTGCACGTCTTAGTGCGAGTGCAACAGGACAACTCACCACTGTTCGGATTAGGTACAGGGTCAGTCTTGTAGTGGGGCATAGCTTCAATAGCGTCTAAAAAGCCATTGTCACTTAGTGGCGTGGATTGCGTTGTGATATGTGGCGAAGCCACCGGCGATTTTTTCTCGGTGGAAAAGAATTGACTTAACAACTTATTAATAAGTGAACCCACCAGATTAGTAGGCGACTTACTCCATTCGCTTAACTGTTCGTCATTCTCACGATTGATGTACACTGTTCTGTTCGGCATAGTTATAACTATACATATACATATAACTATACACAAGCATTTTCTACACGACCCCAAAAAAAAATTACACCTACTACTGTTCGTCTGGGTAGACACTCCCCTTGGGTCATACATATATATACTCTTACCGTAACGTACCTTTTGGAAACAACAGAGGTGGGGGGGCATATTTACTTATTTTTTTATATTAGCTACAGGCTGTTTAATAGATAGATACTAGGATCTAATCATCATTTAACTGGTCTAATATCTCTTGAGGTACAACGCCGGCTTTGCCACCTGATAGATCATAAACAACAGTAACAAACTTGCCTATCACCTCTGTTCTTTGGGTAGCTTTACCGTGTATTTGCTCATATACAAATTTACTAGCTTCAAGTGCATTATGCTCTTGACCAACGTCCATAATATCCTCTAGAACAGAGATAGATTTACTTCCTAACACCTCTAATCGCTCTCGCTGTAGTGCTACCTCTGTTAGTACATCATCTTCTGTTAGCAACCTATAAGCCCTTAGTCTTATATAGTTATTACTTGATTTACTCATAATAGAAGGAAATGATATAGCCATTGCTTCCCGCCGATTTTTACCTTGTGCAATAGCCAATGCAAATGCCTTACGTGAAGCGTCTAGTTCTTTATCACGTTTATTATTAGTAGTTAGTGTTTTGGTATAACTCATATATAAATGATAACACTTTTGTTCTTATACTTCCGCCCGATCAGAGGTAGTATATATAATTTGCTATATTCTTGGGTATTAATGCATAATGTACTTGACACAATACAAATGGCGTGCTAAACTTAGAAAGTAATAAACTATGAAAGGAACAATTACAATGTACGAAAAGATTAAAAGCAATAAACCAAAAATGTCATATCAAGAATATAAAGCATTTAAAATACGAAAAGGATCTAAATAATGACTATCACAACTTTAGAACAAGAACTAAACAAGCTTACACATATAGCACGTGATCTTGGTTATACTATTAATAAGCCTACTTTGTTTGTTGATCCTGTATTTGGTAATAAAATTGGTTACTACTCGCACGGCAAAAACACCATTAATATACACGATCATTTTGTAGAAAATGCCGAAGAAACCGAAGTAATGAATACACTTATTCACGAACTAGCCCACGCTGTAGCTGAACAGAATAACACCAACACCGATAAAAACGGCAAGATTAAGCACGTTTGGCACGGTGACGCTTGGAAAGAAGCAATGGCAAAACTTGGTGGTAACTCTGAACGCTATCACGTTGGAACATACCACAAGCCGGAACACGTTAAAAAGACAATGGCGGAACTATACGCTATTCAACCAAAACACCCTGCTAACCGTTGGGAACAAGGAACATACAAACAATGGTTATCACGTGGCTATCACGTAATCAAAGGACAAAAAGGACAATTTGCAGTTTGGGAATTTGTAGGTGAAGAATACGAAACCGGCAAAGACGGCGAAACATCAAATTGGGGTCGTGCTAGTGCAGTTTACTTTAATAACGATCAAGTAGAAGTTAATGAAATTAAACAAAATGCGTAATATATACGTACACGATCACAGTATGCACCACTGTAGCCATTGGGGTTACAGGGTGCTAACGGTCTTATTGCTTGCACTTTGTGGCTTTAGTACATATGTTGCATATCATAATAGCAAGCCGATTTGTAGCGACTTAAGGGCTATACAAGTAGAATACAGCCGACATTTAGAATGCGTGTATGATCTTGGCGATATACAAGAAGATCAAGCGGACGTAATTATTGTTAAATAATGCATAATCTACTTGACATAATACAATCACCAGAGTACAATATAGATATAAGTTAATCAATGAAAGGAACAAGACTTATGAAATCAATAACTGAAATGATAGATTTTGGCGAAAAAGACGAAAGAACTTTATGCGTACAAATTAGCGAAGGTGGCAGAGTATCACTTAGCTTTGACGGTAATGACGGATCAATGCAAGTATCAATGACTAGCAGAGATCTAGTAAATTTTAAAAACTTAATTGGCACAGCACTTGCACAGCGACAGGCACAAGTAGAACAGGAGTTAGAAAATGTCAGTTGATACAATGGTACACCCTTGCACGTGTTTAATTAAAGCACCTCTATTTGTAGACGGTGACACGGACGCTGTATATCACGAAGATTGCGAAGGCTTTGTTGGTGATATTTGCGATATGTCATTAAATGATAAGTTTTGGAACGATCAATTAAGCAGTCGTGATAATGCTTTAGTTATTAATGGCAACCACTACCGTTTAGGCGTGGAATATCCTGCTAAAGGTAACGGAATGGGTGGCGATCATCATAGAATTAAGATGATTGAAACAGGCGTGGTTATTGATACCGCCGATCTATGGCATCAAGGTACAGTACCGGAAGAATATAAAGTTGTATTGCAAGATAATGCAAAGTTTATCCGAATGATTAAAGTATCAGAGTACAAACAATGCCCTAACTGTAAAGAATTAATGAACCGTGAAACCTGTTACAAAACAACTTGCAACGGTGTAACACTAACTAATCAAGAAAGTATAGAGGTACGAAAATGAAAGGCGGAGTTGTAACTTGCGAAGTAGACGAACAGGAAATACAAGAATTAATGGACGGAAGCAGAACTAGTATAGATTTTTGGTTTGAAGATCAGAATATATCTGTTGAAGTGGTTATGATGAATAACGAGGTTGAAGAAAATGAAGCCTAAAATCTTAGCTATAGCACTTACAGAACCAGAAATGAATATTGCTGTAGATATGCTTAAATACGCCAAAGACGTATATATGCAAGGTGCAGAACCATTACCAGATATGGTAAAGCTTATGGACAATATTGTTACAAGAGTAGAGCAACAGTTAAAGGATCAACCACAAAATAACGAAGAACCGAAAGGATTAATAAATGAGTAATTTAACACAGCACGAAAAGATCATCAAAATAATGGAGCAAAACCCTGATAGGTGGTATAGAGCATATGACTTTATGCAACCAAACTTAGGCGATCTATTTGTAGGCTATGAAGCTACCGCCAGACTATCAGAACTATGCAAGCGTGGTGATCTTGAAAAGCGTATGAATGGTAAATACCGTGAAGTTAAGCTGATAGTGGAACAGCCAAAAGAAACGCCAAAAGCGGTATCTTGGCTGAATGACTAGCGAACAGATGAACATACTAGTATTTGCCGGAATAGCATTGTTTTTCATCATATGGGGCACAGTAAGTTACATAATTAATAAATTGAAGGAGAAATAATATGAATAATAAATTACAAGTAATACTTGACGAACAAGGTATTGAAAAATCAGATGTTGCAAAAATGGTAGAAGCCTTTGGTGGACCATTTAAAGAAGCAGGAGAGATCCTAGCTACCTATAAAGAAATTAAAGTTACTGATAGTAAAGATGTTACTGGTATGCAAAAAGCACGTGAAGCACGTCTATTGCTTAAGAAAGCACGTACCACTGTAGAAAACAGCCGTAAAGAGTTGAAGGCTGATATTGTCAAACAAGGTAGAGCAATTGATAGTGTTGCACGTTACGTTAAAGAAGAAATTGAACCGGCTGAAAATTACCTACAACTACAAGAAGATTTTGCAAAGATTGAAGCAGAAGGTAAAGCACTCAAGCTTAAGAATGATCGTATTGAAAAGCTTATGCAGTATACCAACGATATAAGCGTGTACAATCTGGACGCTATGACAGATTTACAGTTTGACGGCTTACTTGCCACGCTTAAAGCACAGCACGAAGCTGAAATTAAGCGTATTGCAGATGAAGAAACAGCACGGATCAAAGCCGAAGCCGAAGAACAAAAGCGTATTGCAGATCAAGCTAAAGAGAATAAGCGACTTAGAGAAGAAGCTGATAAACGTGAAGCTGAAATTGAACACGCTAGAGTAGTTGCAGAAAACGAGCGTAAATTAGAAGCTGAAAAACAAGCTAAAAAAGACGCAGAAGCCAAAGCAGAACAAGATCGTATTCAAGCCGAAGCAGACGCTAAAGTTGAAGCTGAACGCAAAAAAACCGAAGCACTAGAGCAGGAAAAGCGTGATCGTGAAGAAGCTGAACGCAAAGCTAAAGAAGCCGAAGAAGCTAAAGAGCGTGAAGCCTTGCTTGCACCGGACAAGAAGAAACTCAATGATCTTGCTGATATGCTAGGTGTTATTACATTACCGGCAGTTAAAAGCAACAAAGCTCAAGAGTTGATAAACTATGTACAAAGTGAACTTAACAGGTTAGAAAAATACCTTAACGAAAAAGCAAAGGAACTATAATGGCAGGTAGACCAACACAGAAGAAAGCTAATATTGAAGCACTTAAAAAAGTGAAAGCACCTGTATACGAAGTAGATCTAAAGCCTATGACTGTATATATAATGCGTAATTCAGGCTGTACGTTTGCCGAAATTGCACAGATCTACGATATTACACGTCAAATGGCTGAAACACTGTATAAACAGGCTGAAAAACAATATGAAGCGTAACATTGCATTAGTGATATTGGCTGCATTAGTAGCCTTTACCGCTTTAATGTACGGCGAATATAAACAAGAAAGCACCTTTACTGGTGATAGTCGTGATTTTGCTATGCGGATCAATGGCACACGTTATACAAGTGGCATACCGGTAGTAAAACAAAGCACAGATCTTGATCTAGTGGCACAGCGTAAGTGTAATGATATGGTTACACGTAAATATAATGCTCATAAAGACCCGGACGGCAAGTATATATGGAATTATGCACCTCAAGGCTATA
>JANNWD010000191.1:0-1966 GCA_031408315.1 Bacteroidota bacterium | reverse complement strand
AGTGATTTGCAAGTTCGGAGAGCACTCCTGGCTGATTTGGGGGCAATTGGGTATCTTCCTGCTGCTGTGCCAATCTCTCTGGCTCATGCGGAGAATAGTCTGAAGCTAATCGCGCTCAAGGGGATCTTGGAAACTCAAATTACGCTCTCACCATCTGATAGGTTATCTGATGGTGCGGTGCAAGTGATGCAGTTGATGGATGAATTGCTCTAGGCAATGATTTAGATGATGCGGAGGTTGTTCGCCCTCATCCCCAGCCCTTCTGTCTTGTTGCGCTGTCTTGTCGTTTTCTTATTCGGGGGGAACCCCCGAATAAAAACGCCGCTCATATGTGCGGGGGAACCCCGCCCATAGCGCACCGCTCCCTCAGGGAGAAGGGAGCCGGATTCAAAGTCCCTCTCCCTTGGGGAGAGGGATTTAGCGGCTCACCTTTGGACGGGTTCCCCGTCAAAAAGGGTGAGACAAGACAGGGTGAGGGTCTTTCAACTATTCCAATAAATCAGATTTAGACCACAGATCTCCCCTGACTAAAGTATGTAATTGCCAGGTGGGATCGATCGAGGGGAAATCCACACGGTAGTGTCCACCGCGACTTTCTGTTCGGATGATTGCACCAGTTAAAATTAGTAAGCCGATTTCTAACAAGTTGCGAGTTTCACCCCAAGTTCGTAGATCTTGCTCAGATATTTCGGCTGGCAAAATACTAGTCTGTGGCGGTAAAAGTTGGGTGATTAGTTGACTAATTGGTAGATTGTTGAATTCTAGCTGAAGCAGTTTGACTCGATCGATCGCCAGTTTCAGACTATGATGTTCACGACAAATTCCAGCCGCTTGCCACATTAAAATAGGTAGTTCCTGCCTAATACTTGTAATAATATCTACCCAAGATCGATGATGTTCCGATCGTTTTTCTGAGGGTAGATTCAACTCTACTCGATCGATCGATCTAGCATCAATTGCTACTTGGGGCTGGATTGGTAGTTGCGCTAATTGGGCACCAAATACCACACATTCCAATAGGGAATTACTCGCCAACCGATTGGCTCCATGTACTCCGGTGCTGGTAGTTTCGCCCACTGCATAGACACCAGGAATACTAGTCTGTGTCATCAAATCTGTATGTACTCCGCCCATCCAATAGTGCGCTGCTGGTGCAACTGGAATCAACTCGTGTAGGATATCAATGCCCCAATGTTGGCAAACTTGAATAATATTGGGGAATCGATGGCGAATTTGGGCTTCAGGAATCGGGCTAAGATCGAGCCAAACACAGGCTTTAGTCGGATCGGGACTATGTTTTTGGAGATGACTAAAAATGGCCTGACTCACCACATCTCTGGGTGCAAGTTCGCCATCGGGATGGTAGTCAAAGGCAAACCGATAACCATTGTCGTCAACTAGATGAGCACCTTCACCCCGCACAGCTTCACTGATCAAAAATCTCGGCGCACCAGCTTTGGTGAGTGCCGTCGGATGAAACTGAACAAATTCCAGATCTCGCAATAGTCCCCCCGCCCGCTGCGCCATTGCTACTCCATCGCCAGTACTGACTTCAGGATTGGTAGTCTGAGCATACACTTGTCCCCCACCACCAGTTGCTAACACGACAGCGGTGGCTGTTACCCAGGAGATTTCGCCCTGATATAGCAGACTAATTCCCTTGCACACTCCAGCTTCCAGCCATAAGTCCAAGCCAAAGGCATTAGTAAAGACGGTAATGTTTGGTTGAGCGAGGACTCGATCGGCTAAAGTACTAACCAAGGCTCGTCCAGTTGTATCTGCCGCATGTAATACCCGTGGGCGAGAGTGAGCCGCTTCTAGAGTCAGTGCTAATTTATCACCAGCCCCACTAACCCTGTCGAATGCTACCCCAAACTGGACGAGGGAATCAATACAGGGCGCGGCATGAGTCACCAAGAATTCTACGGCAGATCGATCGCAAAGTCCCGCTCCTGCCCGTAA
Organism: Bacteroidota bacterium; assembly: GCA_031408315.1. Lineage (GTDB taxonomy): Bacteria > Bacteroidota > Bacteroidia > Chitinophagales > Chitinophagaceae > Ferruginibacter. The sequence goes on along the minus strand of JANNWD010000191.1, from coordinate 4 downwards.
AGTA
>JANNWD010000190.1:0-9569 GCA_031408315.1 Bacteroidota bacterium | reverse complement strand
TAATAACCATAACGCTTATTTTTTATTATCTATCTTCTTTAGTCTTAGCGGATACCTTATTGCAAAAAGTGCCGTTTCATCAAGTTCTATCCTACATTATTTATGGAAAAGAGTATTAAGGGTTCAGCCACTTCAGCTTTTACTTTCCATAATTACAGTTTTTATTTTAGGTATTTTTTTTTCTCACATAGCCATTTCCGAATACTTTAAACATAAAGAAACTTGGAGTTACTTTAGAAATTTAGTTCCAATTTTTGGTGTTCAGTACAATTTACCTGGTGTTTTTACAGATAACTTACATCCCAATATTGTAAATGGCTCATTATGGTCTTTGGTTGATGAAGAACGTTTGTATTTATTTAGCGTTATTCTATTTTTTAAAAGCAAATATTGCAAATACTTATTTATCACATTGGTGACCGTATTTAATCTACTCTTTTTAATTAATCATATTCAAAACAACACTATACCGTTTATAAATCGTAGTAATATTTTTTACAATCTTGTTTTTCTTAATGCTGCTTTATTTTATGTATTAAATATAAATTTTAAAAAAATTGGCAGCAATAAAATACTTATTCTATTATTGGTTTTAGTTTTTTTTGGCTTAATTCGTATTAATAATATTGAACCTGTTTTAGTTATTGTTACTCCATTTATATTAATATGTTTTGCTTATTTAAAATCAATTTTAAACTATAGTGGTAAATGGGGTGATTTTAGTGCTGGAATATATATGTTTTCATTTCCTATACAACAAATATTATGTTCAAAAAAAATTGCAATTAATGAACCTAACAGTTTATTTTTTTTAACCATGCTCATTACTTTTCCTATGGCTATATTAAGTTGGCATTTTTTTGAAAAAAAATTACTGAAATATAAAGAAGTAGTTAAATAGCTATTCAATAGCAGCATTCAAAAAATCTATCATGGGCTTTAGTTGCTTAAAGGTGGTTTCAATTGTTTTGTAAATTTTTTTATCGGTAAGCTCTGCATTGGTTAAGGGTAAACTAGCTATAAAACTTTTCATTTTTAAATAATCAATGGCAGGGTTGGTTGCATCATACCCTTTTGGCGGTCGTACTAAATAATCAACACCATCTACACCTTTTGTAAATATTTTTTTAAACGATTTGTTTTCTGTAATTTTTTTAAAATCGGTAAAATTATAATCAATCTCTTGCCTTATTTTGCTCAACTCTGGCGGCATTGGCATATATAAGCCCCCAGCTAAAAAACTTTTGCCAGCCTCTACATGCAAGTAATAGCCTGCATTTTGTATTTTTTTTCCTCCCTTGTTAAAAGTAGCTCCCATATTATTTTTATAAGGGCTTTTGTCCTTACTAAATCGTACATCTCTATTAATTCGATATACACATTTTTTTGGTTGTAGCCCAATTAATACTTCATCAAAAGCAGTAATTATTTGAATTATTTTTTCTACAAACTGTAAAAAATCGGCTTTAGCTTCTTCGTATTTTTTTCGGTTAGCATCAAACCAAGGCTTGTTATTATTTTTATGTAGTTGCGATAAAAAAGAGATTGTAGATTGTTGTAGCATAATATTTTTATTATCACAAATTACACGAATTTTCACTAATCGTATTCTATTATCTGTGTTAATTTGTGTAATCTGTGGCGAAAACCATTTATCATTTTAACAATAATAAAACATACATAAACGTTAACTTTATATTATGCCCAAAAGCCTTTTTCGACGTTTTACAAAAAAGTTTTTTATTATTACTAACCTAATAATTGCAGCATTATTTTTATTAGGATGCTACAGCAGTTGGTTTAATCCAAATAGTTTTTGGTTTTTGGGATTACTTACTTTAAGTGCTTTTTATCTATTACTTTTATTAATTGGCTTTATTTTATTTTGGTTATTTATAAAACCAAGCTGGAGTATTATTTCAATAGCGGCTATGTTATTGGCTTACAAGCCTATTACTCAAATTATTCCGTTACGCTTTTCATCTTCATTTATAAAAACAAAACAACCCAATACAATTAGGGTTATGAGTTGGAATGTGGAGCATTTTGATATTTTGGAACACAAAACGCATCCTGAAAAAAAGCAGCAAATGCTTAATTTAATAAATGAGTATGAGCCTGATATTGCTTTTTTTCAAGAAATGGTCGGCGGTTTAAAAAATGAACAAGCCATTAATTATATTCCAAAAATGGTTAATCAATTAAATTTTGAAGAGTATCATTACAGCTTTAACGATAAATTAGATTTTGATGGAAATCATCATTTTGGTATTATTCTTTTTTCAAAATACCCAATTATAAATAAACAAACGGTAAGTTTTTACCCAAACGATTATAATTCAATTTTTCAATATGCCGATGTTGTAAAAGATGCCGATACGTTTAGGGTTTTTAATATTCATTTACAATCGTTAAAATTTAGCAATAGTAATTTGCAATACATTGAAAAACCTACGGTAGGTGAAAAAGATGATTTACAAAAAACAAAAAGCATAATTAGCAAACTAAAAACAGGCTTTGTAAAACGCAAATTACAAGCAGACAGAATAGCCGAAGAAATGGCTAAAAGCCCTTACCCTGTAATTGTGGCTGGCGATTTTAACGATGTGCCCAATAGCTATGCTTACGCAGCCATCGGTAAAAATTTAACGAATACATTTGCCCAAAAAGGAAGCGGTATTAGCCGTACGTTTAGGCGAATAAGCCCTACACTACGTATTGATAATATTTTTGTAGATAAGCGATTTGAAGTAAAGCAATACGCTGTAAACAAAAAAAATTTGGTTGATCACTATCCTGTAATTGCAGATTTGCAGTTTGTAAAATAATTATTACCTTTATCATTCAATGAAAAAGTACAATTCATATCTACATTTGTGTTGCCTTTGTGGCAATCTATAATATCTTTGTTGCTATAGTGCAATTTTCAACATTTAATTTTACATCTTTTTAATAAACACTATTTGTGTTACGCTTAATTTATGTCGTTAAAAATATATAACACCCTTACCAGAGAAAAAGAAATTTTTAAACCTATTAACGATGGTTACGTAGGTATGTATGTGTGTGGACCAACAGTTTATAGCGATGTGCATTTGGGCAACTGCCGTACCTTTATTTCGTTTGATATTATTTATAGATACTTAAAATATTTAGATTATAAAGTACGCTACGTTCGTAATATTACCGATGCTGGGCATTTAGAAGGCGATAGAGATGAAGGCGATGATAAGTTTACAAAAAAAGCTAAGTTAGAAAAATTGGAGCCAATGGAAATTGTACAAAAATACACCTTGGGCTTTCATGATGTAATGCGTATGCTTAATACACTGCCACCAAGTATAGAGCCAACAGCAACAGGGCATATTACCGAACAAATAAAAATGACGGAAAAAATTATTGCTAACGGCTATGCATACGTGGTAGATGGTACGGTTTATTTTGATGTAGAAAAATACGATAAAGAAAAACCTTACGGCATTTTAACCAATCGAAAATTAGAAGATTTATTAGAAGGTACAAGAGACCTTGGTGGGCAAGATGAAAAGAAAGGAAGATTGGATTTTGCCCTTTGGATAAAAGCAAAGCCAGAGCATTTAATGCAATGGCCAAGCCCATGGGGAATGGGTTTCCCAGGTTGGCATATTGAGTGTAGTGCTATGAGTGAAAAATATTTAGGCAAAAAATTTGACCTACACGGCGGCGGTATGGATTTAGCCGCCACACACCATACCAACGAAATTGCACAAAATCAAGCATGCAATAAAACAAGCCCAGCTAATATTTGGATGCACACCAATATGCTTACCGTAAATGGTGCCAGAATGAGCAAAAGTGCTGGTAATGGCTTTTTGCCAGAAGAATTATTTACTGGTAATCATCCATTATTAGATAAAGCATACAGCCCAATGGTGGTAAAGTTTTTTATGCTTCAAACGCATTACCGCAGTACGTTAGATTTTAGTAACGAGGCATTACAAGCTAGTGAAAAAGGCTTAAAACGTTTGTGGGAAGCTTATGAATATTTAGGTAAAATTGAAAAAGCTGAAGGGGTTGAAAAAGTTGATATTGAATTAAATAATAAAATTTTAGCCTCGATAAATGAGTTTGGCGAAAGCATGAACGACGATTTTAATACAGCAAAGGTTTTAGCCAGTATGTTTGAGTTAGTTCCTATCATCAATTCTATAAAAGATAAATTGATAGATATAAACACTATTCAATCATCTACCTTAATAATACTTAAGCAGAAATTTAAAAATTATTTAGAAGATGTATTTGGTTTACAAGCATCTAACGAAACCAACAATGGTAAATTAAATGAGGTAATGCAGTTGTTAATTGATATTAGAAAAGAAGCAAAAACTAAAAAAGATTTTGCCACATCAGATAAAATAAGAAATCAATTAGCGGAGATGGGTATAAATTTAAAAGATGAAAAAAGTGGAGAAATGAGCTGGAGTTTGTAAAAAATTTTATAGTATTGAGAGGGTAAAAAATGCAAAAAGATGTATTTTTTACCCTTTTTCTTTTTGCTTAAAATTAATAATCTTAAAAGTATAACAGCTCACACCTTTAATTTATACAATTCACACCTTTTGGCTAATCTTGGTTAAAATGTTGTTGTTATAAAATAAACAAAAACATTTTAACATGAAAATCAAAAATCATTTCCGCAGTTTATTCTTAGCATCTATGCTGGGTTTATCAATCGTTAGTCTTTCATCTTGCGATAAAGATGATGATAACCCACCTGCAACAAACACTATTACCGATGTAGTGGTAGCTAATGCAAGTTATAGCGTATTAAAAGAGGCCGTTGTAAAAGCTGGTTTAGATGTTACTTTGAAAGGTGCTGGCCCTTTTACAGTATTTGCACCAGATAATGCTGCTTTTAGTGCCGCAGGCATTACTTCGGCAACAGTTGCCTCTTTGTCGCCAGCTCAACTATCTAGTTTATTATTGTACCATACTGTTGGGGCCAAAATTTTAGCTGCCGGCGTTCCAGCTGGTCCAAACGCTAAGGTTATTACTGCTGGTGGCGATTCTATTTTTGTAACCAACAAAGCTGCAGGGGTTTTCATTAATGGTATACAGGTTGTACAAGCAGATATTACTGCTGATAACGGAGTAATACACAGATTAGCAAAAGCATTAAATAAACCAAGTGGTAATATTGTTGCAACAGCACAAGCTTCGCCAGGGCTGGATTCTTTAGTAAAAGCCATATTAAGAGTAAATAATACCGCTGGTGGTAATCCAAACCTTGTTAGCTTATTAAGTACTAATACATTAACTGTTTTTGCACCAACAAATGCAGCATTTACACAATTGCTTGCAGCATTAAGTTTAACCGATATTAACCAAATTCCTATTGGTACATTAAGTGCAGTATTGGCTTATCATGTAGTGCCTGGTAGAGCTTTTTCATCTGATTTAGCAAATGGTAACGTAACTATGTTTGCAGGTGGTACTACAACGGTTAATTTAAGTAATGGTACCGGTGGAGGTCCTTCAATAAAAGGTAATGGCAATGGAGCTAATGTATCAACTATTACAGCTACTAATATTATGTGCAACAATGGTGTAGTGCATTTAATTGATAGAGTGTTACTTCCATAATATTCCTATTTAAAATTACAACGCATTGGTAAACAATTTTATCAATGCGTTGTTTATTTTCCAAACCATGTTTAATCATAGATATAGATATCTTTTTATAGTAGGCTTATCAATATATACTTACTTAAGTACATTATTGTGTGAGGTGTATCGCTACTTTAAAATAGATATTGAATGGTATGTAGCGTTATTTACCATTATTTTACTTACACTAACTATTTGGGAAAGCAATAGATTGATTGAGCCTTACTTTACTAAAAAAACGCTGTCGGCAAAAAATAAAATACGTTCGTTATTTATTTTTTTTGGTGTAGGCAGTTTTATTACAACATTACTAACTATTGGTATTGTTTTTTTTGTAAGCATGGTACTGCATTCTCACACAGCTAAAGAAACATTTATACCGTTAAAGCTGAATTTAATTTATGCCTGGCTAGCTAATTTATTATTTCATTTACTAAATGCTATAATGTTTTATTTTACTCAATATAAAACAAAGTGGATGGAGGCAGAACAGTTAAAACGCATATCGGCCCAAGCAGAATTGCAGTTAGTAAAAAGTCAAATTAATCCACACTTTTTATTTAATAATTTAAATGTATTATCTGCCTTAATTTTAAAAAATACCGATGAGGCAAATAAGTTTATTGAAGAATTTTCAAAAGTATATCGCTACATTTTAAATAATCATGATAAAGAATTGGTAGATGTAAAAACTGAAGTAGATTTTATAAAGCCATATATTTTTTTATTAGAAAAGCGTTTCTCAGCATCTCTTAAAATTAATATAACAATAAACGAAAAGTATGAAGGGTTTTACATAATTCCAGCATCGTTACAAATGCTTATAGAAAACGCTATAAAGCATAATATTGTTAGTAAGCATAAACCATTGGTAATTGATATACATAGCAACGGTAACAATACCATTGTGGTAAGTAATAATTTACAGTTAAGAGATTCGGTAGAACATTCTACAAAAATTGGACTAGCCAATATTGTTAAACGCTATTTATTGGTGAGTGGAAAAAATGTTGAAATAGATAAAACAGGCACAGATTTTACAGTTACATTACCGCTATTAAATTTAAATTAGTGCATGAATATTTTAATAATAGAAGATGAGGTATTAGCACAAGAAAAACTACAGTTTTTACTAAAAAATTATGACCCAACGATTAATGTATTAGCTTGTTTAGAAAGTGTAGAAGAAACTATACGTTGGTTTGCCACAAAACCACACCCCGATTTATTGTTGTTAGATATTCACTTATCCGATGGTTTAAGTTTTGAAATTTTTAAAAAAACAACAATTAATAAACCTATTATCTTTACCACCGCTTTTGATACTTACGCAATAGATGCTTTTCAACTGTTTAGTATAGATTATATTTTAAAACCAATATCGGCTGAGGCTTTGGCTAATGCTTTAAATAAATACAAAAATTTAGCTAGTAGTTTTGTTGCTAAAGATTATGCCTTACTTACAGAGCAGGTTAACGATAATTTAAGCACTAACTATAAAAATAGGTTTTTAGCAAAAGTGGGGCAACGGTTATTTTTTATTGCTACTGCAGATGTGGCTTATTTTAGTGCCGATAATAAAATTGTTTTTTTAATTGATAAAGAGGGAAATAGATTTGTAATAAACACCACTATCGAAAAACTAGACACACAACTTAACCCCAATCAGTTTTTTAGAATAAATAGAAAAATAATAATTAATGTAGATGCTATTGAGCAAATAAAACCTTACGTTAACAATCGCTTAAAACTTCAAGTAAAAGGCATTACAAACCAAGATGAAATTATTATTAGCCGAGAAAGAGTAGCCGATTTTAAAGCTTGGGCCGATAATTAGTTATTAGCATAAAAAATAAAGATATTTGTTGTAAATTATTTTTAATGCAACATGTAGTACACTTACAAAAAGATAAAAAATTACATAAAATTATTTTACCACAACAAGCGTTTGTATTAGCCAAACGAAAAAATGTACACTTGCATTTATGTAACTCTATAATGAGCCAACAGTTAAGTACAAAAGTGGCAGATGTGTTTCAACAACGATTTATTAACTTATACAACGGTAAAACGCCAACACCACAGCAAGTTGTAAATACCGAATTTGAAGTTTTACGAAGTATTGGGCTAAGCCATGCAAAAGCTAACTATATAAAAAATGTTTGTGCCTTTTTTATAGAAAAAAATATCACCGATGCTCAATTATACAAAATGAGCAATGAAGATGTAATTACTTTTTTAACGCAAATAAAAGGCGTAGGCAAATGGACGGTAGAAATGATTTTAATGTTTACGCTTGGCAGAGAAGATGTTTTTGCGGTAGATGATTTAGCCATACAACAAGCCATGTGCAAATTATATAATATTGATTTTGCTGATAAAAAAATAATGAAAGAAAAAATGCTTTTGCTTAGTAAAAAGTGGAGCCCATATAGAACTTACGCTTGTAGGTATTTATGGGGCTGGAAAGATGGATAATGATTATATTCCCGCCGATTACGCTGATATCGCTGATTTTTATTCAGTCCTTTATCTGCGTCGTTTGCGTAATCGGCGGGACAAAATTTTACTTCCCAAATTTTTTCTTCAACATAGCTAACGCATCTCCAATTGGAACATCAACATTTTCTTTGGGTGTAAAAGATGGTTTAGGTTTTGTATACTGTTGTTTTGCTGGTGCTGGCTCGGTTTGTTTTATAGAAAGTGCAATACGTTTTCTATCCTTATCAACCTCTAAAACTTTTACCATTACCTGCTGATTTAATTTTAGCACTTCGTTAGGGTCGGTAATATATTTATGAGCAATTTCCGATACATGCACTAATCCATCTTGCTTTACACCAATATCTACAAATGCACCAAACCTAGTAATATTGGTAACCACACCAGGTACATCCATACCAATATGTACATCTTCAACAGAAAAAATATTGGCAAATTCAAATTGTTGTGCTTCGGCTCTAGGGTCTAGCCCTGGCTTTTTTAATTCTTCAATAATATCTTTAATGGTAAGCTCACCAATAGTTTCTGTTTTATATTTTTTGTATTCAACGGTATTTAAAACTTTTTCATTTTTTATTAATTCTATAATAGGTAAGCCCAAATCTTTAGCAATAGTTTCGGCAACAAAATAAGCTTCAGGGTGAACTGCACTATTATCTAAAACATTTTCACCATCATTAATGCGTAAAAAACCTGCACATTGTTCAAAGGCTTTTTCACCTAGCCTTGGTACTTTTAATAATTGCTTTCTATTTTTAAATTTTCCGTTTTCGTTTCTATATTTTACAATATTATCGGCAATACTTGCACCAATTCCACTAACATAAGCCAGTAAATGTTTACTTGCGGTATTTAAATTTACTCCTACTTTATTTACACAGCTAAGTACAGTTGCGTCTAATCGTTCTTTTAATTTAAACTGATTAACATCATGCTGGTATTGCCCCACACCAATACTTTTTGCATCAATTTTTACAAGCTCTGCCAACGGATCCATTAGCCTACGCCCAATACTTACACTACCTCTTACCGTAATATCATAATCGCCAAACTCTTCTCTGGCAATTTCACTAGCACTATAAATGCTGGCACCATCCTCGTTTACTAAATAAACGGGTAAGCCTAATTGTAACTCTTTAATAAATTTTTCGGTTTCTCTACCAGCCGTACCATCGCCTATGGCAATTACTTCAATACCGTATTTTGCAACAAGGTTTTTTATTTTGGAAGATGCTTCTTGTAAGCGATTATTTTCATGCACATAAATTAAATCGTTATGTAGTAAATCGCCTTGTTCGTTTAAGCAAACAACTTTACAACCAGTACGATAACCAGGATCGATAGCTAATGTTTTTTTACTACCCACAGGTGCCGATAATAAAAGCTGGCGCAAATTTTCAGCAAATACAGTAATGGCCTCA
>JANNWD010000189.1:0-10436 GCA_031408315.1 Bacteroidota bacterium | reverse complement strand
TAAGAATCAAAAATTTTTCCTTTATTTAAAATCCCATTGGGGTCAAATGTTTTTTTAATTCCTCTCATTAAGTTAAACGTAATTTCATCAAACAGTACAGGCATATACTCTTTTTGAATTAAGCCAATGCCATGCTCACCGCTAATAGTACCGCCTAATTTTTTTACCAATTCAAATAATGCCTTTAATGCTGGTATAATTTCAGGATTATTTAAGCTGTAAATACTACCATCTTTTTTTATACGAATATGCAAATTACCATCACCAGCATGGCCGTAGCAAACGGCTTTAAAATTATATTGCTCACCCAATTTTTTTACGCCTTTTATTAATGCAGGTAATTCTGCCCTTGGCACTACAGTGTCTTCTTCAATAGTAAAGCCATCAAGCTTTACCGCTTCTGCAGCCCTTCTTCGTAAAATCCATAAAGCAGCTTTCTGTTGTGCATCATCTGCAAAGAAAATTTCGCCACAATCAAATTGTATAAGCAATTCGCCTATTGCTTCCATTTCACCCATCAACACCTCCATATTATTTCCATCTACTTCAATAATTAAATGGGCTTCCATTTCATCAGTAACTGGCACTACAGTATTTCCCCCAAGCATTTTACTGGTAATTTTTAAAGCGTCTATTTCTACTAACTCTAATGCACTTGGTGTAAAGCCTGCCCTAAAAATAGCACTCACCGCTTCTCCAGCTTTTTCCAAATTATTAAAAGGCACCAACATTAATAAATCGTATTTGGGATGTGGCAAAAGTTTCAACACAATTTTGGTGACAATAGCCAATGTTCCTTCGCTACCCACAATTAGTTGTGTTAAATTATAACCTGTACTATTCTTTAACACATTAGCACCAGTCCAAATTATTTCGCCTGTTGGCAATACCACTTCTAAATTCAACACATAATCTCTTACCACACCATATTTTACTGCTTTTGGTCCGCCGCTATTTTCGGCAATATTTCCTCCAATAAAACAACTGCCTCGGCTGCTAGGGTCTGGCGGATAAAACAATCCTTTTTCCTTAACTGCATTTTGCAATACCTCGGTAATTACACCTGGCTCTACAACTACTTGTAAATTTCTTTCATCAATATTAATAATACTATTTAAACGTTCGGTACTTAACAATACACCGCCTAAATTTGGTAATGCTCCACCGCTTAAACCTGTACCTGCACCCCTTGGTGTAACAGGTATTTTATACTCGTTACAAATTTTAAGAACAGCACTAATTTCTTCTGTAGTTTTTGGTTTAATAACCGTATCGGGTAAAAAATGTAAATTTTCTGTTTCGTCATGGGCATAATTATTCAATGTTTCTTCATCTACAAAAACAAAATTATCGCCTACAATTTGTTTAAACTGACCTAAACAATCTAATACTTTATTTTTTGCTTCGCCTATTAGCATGTAAAATTATTTGTACAAAAATCGGTAAAAAAAGGGAGAATATAGAAACCAGCTAGTAAACAATAAAATCAATAAAAAAAATCTGCACCATCTGCAGCATCGGCGAAACAAACCAAAAAACTACTTAGTAGTTCCAATCTGTGCTAATTTGTGAAATCTGTGGCAAAAAAAACTACGTAGTAGTTTCAATCCCTCTAATCTGTGTAATCTGTGGCAAAAAAACTACGCAGTAGTTTCATTAGTGATAATAAGTGCCATTAGTGGCAAAAAAAAAACCTACCTCAACAACATCACCACCCCTTTCAGCACATTAGCCTCCACGGTTTGCTTAATCCTATATTCAATCACCCAAGTATATGCACCCTGTTGCTGTGCTACTCCACCAACAGTACCATTCCATCCTTTATTTTTATCGGTAGTAATAAAAAGTAATTGCCCATACCTATTAAACACTTGCAATTTAAATTCACTTACGTTATCGCCGTAGTACGCCTTAAATTCATTATTCCAAATATCGCCATTTGGGGTAAAGGCATTAGGTACATACAATTCACAAACACCTTTGGTAAGGTTTATTTCATCAGTTGTGCTACCACAAAAATTTGTTGCGGTTAAACTATATCTTCCCTCTTTGTTAGCTAAGTATGTTTTATTTATTGAACCATCTTGCCAAGTATAACTTACATCCGTTATTTTAGGGTCAAGCAAAATATTGGTGCCTACGCATATTTGCCTATCTGCCCCTAAAGTAAATTTAGGTTTTAAATTGTAGTTAACGTTTATAGTATCCTTAGCAATACAACCTTGCTTGTTTACAATTACAAAATATTGCCCTGCTTTGGTTACAGAGTATGTTGCATTCTTACTATTATCTTGCCACTCATAAGTAGCGTTGGTATTTGTAGCATCTAAGGTTATGGTTTCGTCTTCGCAAAGAGTTTTATCGTTACCCAAATTTACCGTAGGTAAATCTGGTTTTAGGGGTACAAATACATTAGTAGTAGTTACACAACCATTGCCATCTTTTATACCTACAGTATAATTAGTTGACGATAAATTAGTAAATGTATTACTAGTTTGAAAATTACCACCATTAATATTAAATTCATACGGCGTTTTACCACCTGTACCCGTAGCCGTTATTTCACCTGTTTTATTTTCGCAACCGCTGTTTTTGATAGTGGTATTAGAAATTGTTGCCCCAGCTATATTTACTACTACCACATCTGCAAAACCTATTTTACTATTGGCATCTTTTGCATATACCCTATAGTTATTTGCGGCTAAGTTTGTATAAGTAGTATTGCTTGAATAGTTAATGCCATCTATGGAGTAAGTGTAAGGGGCTATGCCATTTGCCCCTGTTACATCTATCTTACCGTTAGCATTACCACAACTGCTATTAGTTACATTGGCTAAGGCTACGGTACAGCTATTTTTTATTTCTACATATTTGTAAGATAATAAACCATCTCCATCTCTTGCCCTTACTGTATAGTACCCAGGAGTTAAACCTGTAAAAATATTATTAGTTGAAAAATTAACCCCATCTATTGAATACTCATACGGAGCAATACCATTGGATGCTGTAGCCGTTATACTACCATCTGCACCGCATTGGGCTACCTGTGTTTGTGCTAATAAAGTAAAATTGGTATTACATGCAACTAAAAAACCTACACCATATTTTTTTTTATTCCCAACAGCATCTTTTATCCAAAAATAGTTTACACCCATTACCATATTAGGAAATGAGTTACTTGTTTGGTAATTAATATCATCTTTGGAATATAAATACGGCGGAACTCCACCGATTACGTTTGAAATTACAATATTAAAATGATATATTGGATAACAATTATAATAAAATGTTGCACCACTTAAAGTGAAGCAATTTGAGAATATATTTTCTGTCAACTGAATATAAGCAGGAAAAGAATTCCGTTCTCTATTTACTGAAATACAACCGTTAGCATCTTTTACAGTAACTTCATAATATCCTGCAGGTAAGTTGCTAAATATATTACTATTTTGATAATTTACATTATCCATAGAATATAAATATGGGGGTAATCCACCACTACCTACCAATCTAATTGACCCATCAGAAGTTAAACAATCTGTGGGTTGATTTACCACAAAGGCATCTACATTAGGCTGATTAAAAGTATTACTAAGTACTACTGTTTGAGTAGCCGTTTCTCCTAAAGCATCTGTTACAGTAATAAATGCTGTACCCGATGGCAACATACCAAATATACCTGTACTATTATTTATAGGGTAAGGGTATAAGCCATCTATTACATAATTATACGGTGCTACACCACCAGTAGCTACTATTTTTATTCTACCATTAAATCTTTCGCAAGTAGTATTAGTTTTTGTGATGGTAAGATTTATGGCGTACGGCTTAGTTACACAACTATCATTTGCTTTTGTTATAAAAAAGCAGGTACATTGAAAAATTAGTATAAATAAAAACCGTAGCTGCACTATATTTATTTACTTTTTAGTATTAAACTGATACCCTACCCCAAAGTTAACAAAGCTTAAGGTAGATTGAATACCATAATGGCTATAACGGGCAAAAATATTTAAGCTATTATTACCCAGTTTGGGTTGATAGCCCAAATCTAATGATAAGGCTAATGAAGGGTCTCCGCCAGCTAAGTTAAAGCCTATACCTGCCCCTGGGTGAAAATAAAAAGGTACTTGCTTGGAAGGAAAAAATTTATACCCACCCTTTATATCCATTACATTATACAAATCCTTATTAAATAGCTTAAACCTAAAACTACTGTAGTTAACATTAGCAGTTATATTATCTTTTGCAGATTTTGTAGCAAAGCCCATATATGCACCCAAATGAATATTGGGTTTGTAGTAAGTAGATGCCGTTAAAATAGATACACCTGTATTAATGCCTACGTTTGTTATGCCATGCTCTTTTTGTGCAACTACAGAAAAGTTGATACATACTACAAAAATGATTGTTATTAATTGTTTCATGTTTTTATATTTTTTACTTCATATCTCAATTACTACACTTTTTACAACATTAAACTATAACTTAATGTTTAATGCTTTTATTTCGTTTACCACGAACCAGAGTTAGGCCATCAAGGGTGGACAAGCATCTAATGCCCCAAGTTCCTCTACAATAGGTTGGGAATATTCCTTACTTTTTGAACTCTTCTAATTTGTGGGTATAATGTTTTTTATTATCAAAACCAACGTAATTTATACCCTCACAATGTTTAATATTTCCGTCTATAACATTTGTCCCCCAAAAGCTGATAAATTCGAGCTGAGGCAACTCTTTAACAAAAGAAAGTGTTTTAATTTCTCCTGAATTAGATATTATTATTTTTTTAAGTGATTGAACTTTTTCTAAAATTTCAAAGTCGTTTATATTTTTGCATTGCTCAACTTGTATTTCTTCAAGGCTATTCGATAAAGCCTGCAAAGATGCAATAGTTTGTAATTTTGGGGCACTAAATATTTCTAAAATCTTAAGGTTACTAAAACGCTCAATACCTTGTAAAGTGGCAATATCTGTTTGAAATAAAAAAAACTTATTAATTTCCAAGAAAAAAGGTAACTCAGACAAGTCTTTATTTTTTGTTTTATAACCAGTTAATGTTAAATCCTTCAATTTTTTACAAGCTTCTAATCCTTTTAATCTTGAAGAATAATCACAAGCCAAGCTTTCAATTTTTGTGAAATTTGAAAGGTCAATAACATCTTTTTTATTATCAGCGAATCCCAAATACTTTAAATTATGTAGGGTATTTACCACTTGGAGATTGAATTTTGTTTCGGGCAAATGCAAACCCTCTAACACATTTGATAATTCACTTAAAAAATCAATATTGGACAAATCATATCCTTGAAAACAATTAATCGTAATTGCTTTGATATTCCCTTCTAAAATATATTTTATGCAGGCATCTAATCTTGATGACTCAATAATTAGTTTTTTTGAACCATCAAGCCCTTTTTGAAACTTAAATCCGTCTATTAATTCTAATACCATATTAAAAACCTCCTAATTTTTTACCTGGTGAAAAAATTAAATTATAAGTTGGCGAAAGTTTATCAAAACTTTTAGGGCCACCAAATTCCATCATCATTTTATGCTCGTTAATAAAAGCATTTTTTGTACTCGATGCAGGGAAAAATTGTTTATTTAAAAGCTTATCGCCAAATGTAGTCTCAATCCGATTAATAGACTGCATCATTCTAGGCTCTAACCCCTTTCCTGCATAATATTTACCACTTTGAAATTCTAGTAAATATGAACCACCTAGCCTTGGTTCGTGGCACACGAAACAAACAACACATGTTACTCCCCATCAAACACCAAATATAAATCATTCAAAAAACCAAAATCATCTTTACCATCATTATAATACCTAGCTGATGAATAAAAATAACCCAAATCATCTTTTGCTAACATCCATTTTTTACTTGCAGGATTAAAATGGATGTAATCTAACTTTTGCTTTGCTACATTCCTACTATATATTTCCACACTTAACGAATCTCTTTGCCATATTTCATGCTTTTTATTTGCTGCATTTACTTCGTAAAACTTTGATTCGCCTGATGCTTTTAAACGCTTTAAAAACTCGTGTGCTGTATATTTTAAAAAACTGCCTTGTGGTGTTTCTTTTCCGTTTAATTTATTTTGACGCCAAATAATATGCACATGGTTTGGCATTATAACAAAAGCATAAATAGTTAATGAACCATCTTCACTTAATTTTTTTAAATAATCTACTATTAGCTGCTTATTACTATCATCTGCTAAAAGTGGTTGCCACCTGTGAATGGTGGCTGTAAAAAAGTATATTTTATTAATATCATGATGCGATTTTCGTCTAACTACTCCCATTCTAAAAGTTATTTTTTTACTTTATTATTTTTTATTTA
This sequence comes from Bacteroidota bacterium, assembly GCA_031408315.1. Taxonomy (GTDB): domain Bacteria; phylum Bacteroidota; class Bacteroidia; order Chitinophagales; family Chitinophagaceae; genus Ferruginibacter. The sequence goes on along the minus strand of JANNWD010000189.1, from coordinate 4,083 downwards.
TTCCTTTTGTTTCGTTTGCCACGAACCAAGGCGGAGAAACACAACAAAAACATATTCTCAAAAAAATCCCCACAAAAATTGCAGGGATTAGATATTTAAATTTTAAAATCAACTTTTACTGTGCCAACGATATCCTCACCTGCACACCAGCCCTTGTATTGGTTATTGGTGCACTCGAAGAAACATAAGGCGTTACTCTGCGTTGATCGAAATACAATTTAACTAACACTCTATTGTTTAAGGTATAGTCTATACTTGGCGAAATTGTAATTTCTTTACTACCTCCTGTAGCAAAATTATTATCTTGATCTAAACGACTGTTGGCTGTTACATTATCTCTAATTTTAAAATCTAATCTAAAATTAATTTCGTTCTCTAATTTACTTTTTTCCTTACCTACAGCATCCTTAGACTGTAAAAATTTAGGCCAAGGAATATTAAATGGTAAACGCAATCCTCTTTTTCTATACCCTGCTCCTACACTAAATTCTGTACTACGAGTTTCACTTAATTGAAAATCGATTAGGCTTAAACTTAACTGCCTTGTTTTAGCATATTCAAACTTGGCTTGTAATTGATTAGTAAACTGCATATCTATACCAATCAATGGTTGAAACTGCTCTCCAATGCTAATGTTTGGAACTAAGAAATATGGTACAAAGTTTTTAGAGGTAGTATCGTAAAAAGATGGATAACCAAATCTAGAAACATCTTGATACAGTAAGGCAGAACTAAAACCATTCATACTTAAATTACCTGTATAGCCATGCGATATAGAAAAGTTGGTAAATATTTTTTCTAACCCTTTTATTTTGCTCAATCCATTGTAATCTATTTTCCAATTGGGTTTTGGTATAATTGCTTTAAAAGGATTTGCTTTTATGTTAGGATTATTTTGATTGATTAATCCAACCTTATTAGGATCTTGCCCAGTATAAGCTGCAATAAATGCTGGTATCAATACATCGGTAGCATATCTTCCATATCCAAATTTGTAACCATCTGCACCTGTTGGCCCTGCTGCACTATACGGATTTTTTGCCGCCAAACGTTGGCTCATTATCAATCTATAATCTTGAAACGTCTTAAATGTTTGAGAAACTTTATTTGGATCAAACTTACCAAACAATGTTTTAAATGAAATATACGTAACATCAAAACCACCACCAGCATACGGGTTTTGGTGACCAAATTTATAATTACCCCCACCGCTTGTATCAGCATATCTAAATGTTTCGGTATAGTTTTTTGTAAATGTTTTACGAAGATTTACAGAAATAGTTAAATCTCTTATAGGCTCTAATTGTGCAGATAAAGTAATTGTTTGATCAAAATTTTGCATGAACAAAGAATTGAACGTTGTATCTTTTGTAATTAAATTTCTTGCTGCTGCTCTGTTTAACCAGTTGGTGTCGGGCTGTCTGCCAAAAATAAAATCGAAACCAGGTGCAGTACTTTTAAAGTTTTGCCCAACAAATTGTGTACTATCTGTATAGCCTGGTAAACGAGTATTGGCATTTTCGGAAATAGAGAAATTTGCTTGTTTTACACTTGTTAATAGCTTACCAAAAAAACGTCCGATACCTGCAACATAAGGCATGGCAGTTTTATCTACAATTTTACGAGTACGCAAAACTTTTTTACCGCTTTTTAAGGTAACGCTATCTTTTACTTTGGTAATTCTATTCCTCCATTTTTCTCTATCTTCTTTATTAGCTGGTACATCTAACTGGCGAAGCCATTTAGATTTTTGATACAATCTTGTAAAATCAAATTGTACAGTAGCTTCTTTTTGCTGACCGTTTTCTAAAATATTACCTAACTCTACCGCTAATCTTGATGCACCAACCCAACGATAAGTTGTACGATAATTAACGTTTGCGGTTGTCCAATCTAACAAAGGAAATTTAGCTGTTGGTAAGGTATAACCAAAATTGGCACTTTGGTTATACACTGTATTTCTTCCCCCATTCAAAAAGTTTTTACGTACGGTGTCTTTTTTAGCTTTAGTATCTAATCTTCCTGCAGGCTCATCAATTCTTGAATTATTGGTAGCACTAAAATCAAAGTTGATTGATTTGGTTAAATCCCAACGCAAAATATAATCTCTTTGAAAGGTAAAATATTTATCGTACGTTTCTGGTATTGAATATTTGGACGCTCCTACACTACGAGGACGAATTGCACCAAATTGCCTTTGCACATCTGCTCTAAACGTTAATTGAGATGGAACAGGATTAAAATTAAAATCCTTTATTAAGTCGAACCACTTTGTTTTTGTTTTTCTAAATAGTTTTAGCTTTTTAAATGGCTCAATAGATTTTGCCTTTGGTGCAAAGCTATACCCCAAACCTCCTCTATGCCTTGTTACTTCATCTCTTTCAATTAGCGGATTATGCCTTATTGTATTTAGGTAAGAGTAACTAATATCTACATTTGAAATGTCGTAAATTTTAGGATTTTTAGTGCTTGTTCTATTTTTACGAACGTTGGTAAAGCTTAACGTTTTTGTTGCTGTATAATCAATTGCATCATTCTTAATAGAATCTCTTATGGGTTTTGGTGCTGCTTTTAATTTATCTTTTAATTTAACATCGCCATCGTAAGGGTCGTACTCTGGTGTGCTTACCGTTTGTGAATAGCTTGCCGTAAAGGGGATTGATAGAGCAGCTTTTTTAGGTAATAATTTACCTAATTCTAATGTGGCTGTTGCATCAAACTGTAAAAAATCGTCTCTATATCTTTCGTTTACTCTTTGCTCCAACGTACCAAAACCTTTGCTATGTGCATTGCCCGATAACGTTAATGTTCCTAAATCGGCTAAGGTTAAATCTACTCTGCCTAATGCAGCCCAACCACCTTCTTCATCTAAACTAGATAGGCGTAATTCGTTTACCCAAATATCGGCACAGGCATTTGGCGTAGTAGCATTTGTATTTTCTACACCAATTAAAATACCTCTTACCTCGGCTAAATTAGGGTTACCTAAAATAGAATATACCTGACCGTTAGCTTGTGCTTTTCTAAATATTTGCAATAAGTTAGGAGAAGATAAATTTCTATCCTGCTTTAATCGAATTAAGTTTTGTAAATCTAAATTTAATGAGTTGCTGGGGCTCCATAAAGAGTCGTTGTAAGCATCGCTGTTAGGGTCTGTTATTGTTAATGAAGTAAGATTTAATGGTATTCTTTTTTCGTAATAATTATTAATAAAATCTGTTCCGATACGTATAACCGCTGTTAAATCTTTATTATTTAAATTAATAAGTGCATTCTTTTTTTCTGCATGAATATACATATCCAGTTTTCTATACTGCCGTAAATCTCTATTGCCAAATGTTTGAAAAACTCCTCTAGCATCGCCTTTAGGCAAATTACAAACTTGTAAACTCATACTTTGTTCGTTCAACAATAAGTTTACACCATTATTGCTTTGTGTTTGTTGGCGTTCAATATCTTTTGGTGTACGATAAGGTAATGGTGTTTTTTTATCGTTTTCTTCAATATTTACGGCTCCTACATTAAAGCTAGTAATACCTGGGTTAAGTGTAGTGGTTTGCCCAGTGGTATCAATTTTGTATTTAAATGTACGCCATACATTACGGGTTAATTGTAACTCAGCAAAACGCAAGGTTACACTATCTTCAAAATCTGTCATAAACATCCGCATAAAACGGATAGATTTAAAATCGGGGATGTTACCAATTTTCCTATTGTACTCACCAATGGGTATTCTAAACTGGTACCATGTTTCAATACGTTGAGTGCCGTTTGCTAAATTTACTGCTACTGGTTTTTTATCTACTATATAGTTGCTACCAATTCTCATATTAGGGTCTGTTGGCGGCTTAATATCCACTATATATTGAAAATATTCTTCGGTTTGGTTAAGCGTATTATCTCTATTCAAATCCTCAGCATCGGGGTATTGTGTGGCAGCACTTATAATGGTACTGTTACCTGCAATTGGTGAGTTTCCTTCTGTATTATTATACTTTTTATATCTACCTAAAATACCCAACCCTTGTTGGTCGTAATCATCGCCACGGTAGTTATGAAAATTATCATTACTTGGGTCGCTTA
>JANNWD010000188.1:0-4631 GCA_031408315.1 Bacteroidota bacterium | reverse complement strand
AAAAACCTTAAGCTAAATGTGCAATCATTATCATATTATCACATTAGCTAATTTGTACATTTTAATGGTGTGCCCACTCAATCGTACTCAAGTCTATTCCTTCTTTATACATTTCCCATAGCGGACTCATTTCTCTTAATTTTAATACCGTTTCGCTAATGGCATTTATGGTGTAATCAATTTCTTCATCTTTTGTAAAACGGCTAAGACCAAAACGTAAACTACTGTGTGCCAAATCATCTCCTAAACCTAATGCTTTTAAGACATAACTAGGCTCAAGCGATGCCGAAGTACAAGCTGAGCCTGAACTTAATGCAATATTTTTATTAAAGCCCATCAACAAACCTTCTCCCTCTACATGCTTAAAACTAATATTGGTTACATGTGGCAAACGATGCTCTGTACTGCCATTAATGTAGGCTTCTTCCAACTTCATTAATTCAGTTTCTAGTTTATCTCTCATCACTACAATACGTTTGCTATCGGCTTCCATATCTGTCATACAAATTTCACAAGCCTTTCCAAAACCAACAATACCAGGTACATTCAACGTTCCACTTCTCATACCACGTTCGTGACCACCGCCATCCATTTGTGCAGTAACTTTTACTCTTGGATTTTTACGACGAACATATAATGCACCAACGCCTTTTGGTCCGTACATTTTGTGTGCAGTAAAGGCCATTAAATCAATTCCATCCTTATTAACATCAACAGGTATTTTACCTACTGCTTGTGTACCGTCTGTAAAAACTAAAACGCCATGTTTACGGGCAATGGCACTAATTTCTTTAATAGGCATAACAGTACCAATTTCGTTATTGGCATACATTATGGCAATTAAAATCGTCGTTGGTTTAATTGCAGCTTCCAATTCTACTAAATCTATTAAACCATCAGGTTGTACTTGCAAATAAGTAACTTCTCCACCGCTTTTTTCAATGTGTTTACAGGTATCCAAAACTGCTTTATGTTCGGTTGTTGCAGTAATAATATGATTTCCTTTGGTTGCATACATTTCGTACACACCTTTAATGCCTAAATTATCGCCTTCGGTAGCACCGCTGGTAAAAATAATTTCTTTAGGATCGGCACCAATTAATTTGGCTACCTGCTCTCTTGCATAATCCACAGCTTCCTCAGCCTCCCAACCAAATGGATGATTGCGGCTTGCAGCATTGCCATAATGTTGTAAAAAGAACGGCGTCATTGCTTCTAATACTCTTGGATCCATTGGAGTGGTAGAGTTGTTATCTAAGTAAATTGGTAATTTCAACATATATTTTTCTTTCCTTTATAATGCAAATTTACTACAAAAGGTTCTATTTTAGCTTTTGAATAAGTTAGATACTTACTATTTTACTTATTTCGTAAAGAAAAAGGCTTCAAAACATAAAAATGCAAAAAATAGAACATATAGGCATTGCTGTAAAAGATTTGGCAATATCTATTCCACTTTTTGAAAAACTGTTGAATAGTCAGTGCTATAAGACAGAATTGGTAGAAACCGAAAATGTAAACACTGCATTTTTTAAAACTGGCGATAGTAAAATTGAGTTGGTGCAAAGTACATCTGCCGAAGGCGTAATAGCAAAATTTATAGAAAAGAAAGGCGAAGGAATGCATCATATTGCTTTTGAAGTAAAAGATATTTTTACAGAAATGGAACGTTTGAAAAAAGAAGGCTTTATTTTGTTGAACGAAACGCCAAAAAATGGAGCCGATAATAAATTAGTTTGTTTTCTTCATCCAAAAAATACCAATGGTGTTTTGATAGAATTGTGCCAAGAAAAAAAATAACCTTTATCCACTAACTTTATTGCATGAAAAATTTTTTATTGTCTTTACTTTTTTTTAGTACACTTACTTCTTTTGCCCAAAAAGATACTTCCATAATTAGGTTAGAAAAAAACTTGTGGGCAACAACTAATGTTTCGGAAAAATTAGATATTATCTCTAAGATTGCTGTAAAGTATAATTTAGAAAACCCTAAAGCTTGTGAGGAAATTTTAAATAAAGGAATTTTTATTGCTGAAGAAAGTAGAGATAGAGAAATGATGATAAAAGCTAGGCGTATAGCTGGAAATATTTATGCTCAAATGACCAGCATAAAAGAATATGCAGATAAGGGAATTAATTACACAACCGAGGCCTTAGAGCTATGCAAAAAAGAGAAAGGTATAGAAAAAGAGAAGATTTTGTGCAATGGACAAATGGCAAGGCTACTAAGAAGTACAGGAAACAATGCAGCTGCAAAAAAGTATAATGAAATTGCAATAGCCATTGCGGAAGAGTTTAATGACGATTCATTAATTGTAGCCACAAAACTAGGTTACGGACGTACACAGCTGGCTAATGGCGATAAGTTAGATGCTTTTAAAACTTTTATAAATGCACAAACCATTGCAGAAAAAACGAACCATAAAAATAAGGATTGGTTTGAAATTTCTGTTTACAATAATTTAGCTTCATTTTATGCCAGCATTGAAGATTATGATAAGGCAATAGATTACCAATATAAATCGCTAAACTATTCAAAAAAAAATAATAATGTAGATGATATGTTTGGAATGATGTTTAGCATTGGAAATAATTATTTATTGGCAAAAAAATATGATGCTGCAAAAAATATTTATGAAGAAGAAATGCGATTAGCAGACAGCTTAAAAATACCAGACTATAAAATTCAAGGGCAAATAGGCATTGTCAATATGCTAATAAGTGGACCAGAAAAAAATAAAACATTACAATACTTAAAAGATCACCCAGAAATAAAAGAAATGTTTGATAGGTTAAAGCTAGGCTATCAGTTAGACTATGGAATGGGGCAAGTTTTTAATACCATTAAACAGTACGATTCTGCTAAATATTATTTTGAAAAAGCACTTCCAATATATGAGCAACAAGGCTCTACTTTTACATTGCCTACCATCTATAATCAATATGCAGGATTTTTATACGAATCAGGCAATTATACAAAAGCAATAAAATATTTAAATAAGGGAATAGCCATTAATGATAGCCTAAAAAACAATGCTGCTAATAAAGATTTTTATGAAGGATTAGATAGTTGTTATCAAAAATTAGGTGATTATAAAAATGCATTTTATTACAACGGTTTATTTGAAAAAGCAAAAGCCGAGGCTGATGAAAAAAGTAAAGCCAAAGATGTATTAGCAGTAGAAATTGATGCAGAAAACAAACGTAAAGAACGATTAGAAAAAGAAAGTGAAGAAAATAAAAGAGTACGACACAACTGGCAATACATGGGCATTATAGTTGGTATACTTACGCTTTTTATTCTTTTAGCCACTTTAGGTATTTTTAATGTTCCACTAAAATGGGTTAGGGCTTTAGGCTTTATTTCGTTTATCTTTTTATTTGAGTTTATTATTTTATTGGCAGATACTTGGATACATAATTTTACCCATGGAGAACCTTGGAAAGTGTTAACCATAAAAGTAATTTTAATTGCTTTGCTTTTACCACTGCATCATTATTTAGAGCATAAGGCTATTGCATATATAACGCATCGAAGAAATCAAAAACTTGGACATCCAGATTTTGTTATTAATAAACAAACAAAATCCATAAAATTATCTGGTAAAGGAGAAGTTTAAAAACGATAATTGCTTTTAGTGAATATTAACATTTCTCAATAAAATAAATAGCCCATTACTTTCGTAATAGGCTATTTATTTTCTACTAATTTTTAAATTATTTTACTGCGGCTGCTCCGGCAACTGCAACTTCATGATCGTTTTCTACACTGCTACCACTTACGCCAATAGCACCAATTACTTCACCAGCTTCATTTTTAATAGCCACACCGCCAGGGAAAGTTATTAAACCACCATTGCTGTGTTCAATATTATACAATGGTGCACCAGGTTGTACCAACGGTACTAGTACCGCTGTATCCATAGTAAACCATGCTGCAGTTTTTGCTTTTTTAAAACTAATATCTACCGAGCCAATCCAAGCTCCGTCCATACGGGCAAAGGCTACTAAATTACTTCCTGCATCCATAATACAGATATCCATTTTTGTATTTAATTCTACAGCTTTTACTTTTGCTGCTGCAATGGCAGCATCTGCTTGTGCTAATGTAATATTCATTTTATTTATTTTAATTAACGTTTATAATAAACTACTATTGATGCTTGCCCTAATACATTTTGGTTAAGATAATAACCAACAACTGCAGCAGATGCATTTGCATCTACACCCAATTTTTCTATTTTTAGTGCATACACCGTATAGACATATTGATGAAAACCATGCCCAGTTGGCGGACAAGGACCACCATAACCCGGCACACCATAATCGGTTTTGCCTTGTATAGTTCCTTTTGGTAAAAGATTATTGGCTGCATTACCTGCCCCAGCTTTTAACTCGGTTGTTGTTGCAGGTAAATCAAATACCGTCCAATGCCAAAAGCCGCTACCTGTTGGTGCATCTTTATCGTACATGGTTATGGCAAAACTTTTTGTACCAACTGGTGCGTTTTCCCAACTTAATTGTGGCGATACATTTTGACCACTACAACCAAAGCCATTAAACTCCTCTTTTTTGGTGGCACTACCACCAAGGTCTTTACTTTTTAAAGTAAAGGTTTGTGCTTGTGCATT
>JANNWD010000187.1:0-5238 GCA_031408315.1 Bacteroidota bacterium | reverse complement strand
GCATATCCCAATGCCGGCTTGCCCAATGCTTTTGGTGAGTATGATGAGCAACCACATGAAACGGCACAAATAATAGAAGAGTGGGCTGCCAATGGTTGGCTAAATATTGTTGGCGGTTGCTGCGGCACTACGCCAGATCATATTAAGCACATTGCAGATGAAGTGAGGAAATTTAAACCAAGAGAATTACCTGTACTAGAAGAAGTATTATAGAACATATAAAAGCTAAATAGAAAAATAAAAGTTGAATGGAGCGTCGCCAATGAAGCCCAATATGGCAATTCAGCTGGTAAACAAAAAAATAAAATGAATACAATAAAACCATATTTACGCTTATCCGGCTTAGAGCCTTTAGTTATTCGTCCAGAAACAAATTTTGTAAACGTAGGCGAACGTACTAACGTTACAGGCAGCAAAAAATTTGCAAGGCTTATTAAAGACAATTTGTACGAAGAAGCATTGTCTGTAGCAAGACAACAAGTAGAAAACGGGGCACAGGTAATTGATATAAACATGGATGATGCCATGCTTGAAGGTGTAGAAGCCATGACAACGTATTTAAACTTAGTACAAGCCGAGCCAGATATTGCTAAGATTCCGATAATGATAGATAGCAGTAAATTTGAAATTATTGAAGCTGGTTTAAAGTGTGTTCAAGGAAAGTGCATTGTTAACTCAATTTCGATGAAGGAGGGTGAAGCCAAATTTATTGAGCAAGCTCATATTTGCAAAAGTTATGGTGCCGCAGTTATTGTAATGGCGTTTGATGAAAAAGGACAGGCAGATACTAGAGAGCGTAAAGTAGAAATTTGCCACCGTGCCTACAAAATTTTAACAGAGCAAGTAGGCTATGCCCCACAAGAAATTATTTTTTATCCCAATATTTTTGCCATAGCAACAGGTATTGAAGAACACAATAATTACGCTGTAGATTTTATTGAAGCTACAAAAGAAATAAAACAACTAATGCCACTAGCAAAAATAAGTGGTGGTGTTAGTAATGTATCTTTTTCGTTTAGAGGAAACGATCATGTAAGAGAAGCCATACACAGTGTATTTTTATATTACGCCATAAAAGCTGGTATGGATATGGGTATTGTAAATGCAGGCCAATTGGTAGTTTACGATGAAATAGAGCCTACCTTAAAACAATTATGTGAAGATGTAATTTTAAATAAAAACAACGATAATAACGAAGCTACCGAGGCTTTAATAAACTTTGCCGAAACCGTAAAAGCAAAAGGTAAAGAAACTATTAAAGACGAAAGATGGAGAGAAGAAACCGTTGAAAAAAGATTAGCCCACTCATTAGTAAATGGCATTACAGATTATATAGATGCCGATACTGAAGAAGCCAGACAAAAATACGCAAGACCATTAGATGTTATTGAAGGCCCATTAATGGATGGAATGAATATTGTTGGCGACTTATTTGGTAGTGGAAAAATGTTTTTACCGCAGGTAGTTAAAAGTGCAAGAGTAATGAAAAAATCGGTTGCAGTTCTTACTCCTTTTATAGAACAAGAGAAAGAGGACAGGAAAAATGCTCATCTTGCCGCAGGCACAATAAACGAAGAAACCGCTGGTGCAGCCACCATTTTATTAGCCACTGTAAAAGGCGATGTGCATGACATTGGTAAAAATATTGTAGGTGTAGTATTGGGTTGTAATGGATACAACATTATTGATTTAGGCGTTATGGTTAGCACCGATAAAATTTTAGATACAGCACAAAAAGAAAAAGTAGATATAATTGGATTAAGTGGTTTAATTACACCAAGCCTTGATGAAATGGTGCATGTGGCACATGAAATGAAACGCCGCAATATGACACAACCTTTGCTAATTGGTGGTGCCACCACAAGCCGTATGCATACTGCTGTAAAAATTGCACAACAATACAATAATGGCGTAATTCATGTATTAGATGCTAGCCGTAGTGTAACCGTTGCTGGTAGTTTATTAAGTAATGAACAAAAGCCCGAATTTTTAGGTAACATAAAAAATGAATACGATAAACTACGTTTTGATTTTGCTAACAAAAAAGTAGTAAAACAATATTTACCATTTGCAGATGCTCAAAAAAATGGAGCAGTAATTGATTGGGAAGGTTTTACTCCTATTGCTCCAACATTTACTGGTACAAAAATTTTAGATAATTACAGCCTTACAGAAATTGCTGAATACATTGATTGGCAACCCTTTTTTATTGCTTGGGAAATGCACGGCAAATTTCCTGCAATACTTACCGATAATGTAATTGGTGTAGAAGCAACAAAATTATACAACGATGCTAAAAAATTATTACAACAAATTATTGATGAAAAATGGCTAACAGCAAAGGGGGTTTTAGGTTTTTGGGAAGCTAGTAAAACAGAAGCAGATACTGTTAAAGTGAGTAATGAAACTTCAACAGTAAATTTGGAATTTTTAAGACAGCAAATAAAAAAAGCCCCTGGCCAACCTAATTTATCGTTGGCAGACTTTGTTTCTCCAAAGCAAGATTATATGGGAGCTTTTTCGGTAACCATTCAAGGAATTGAAAAACATATAAAAAACTTTGAAGCCAATTTAGACGATTACAACAAAATTATTTTACAAGCCTTAGCCGATAGATTGGCTGAAGCATTTGCTGAATTGCTACACAAAAAAACAAGAACTGATTATTGGGGTTATGAAAAAGACGAACAACTAACTAACGAACAATTAATTAAAGAGGAATATAGTGGTATTCGTCCGGCACCTGGCTACCCAGCTTGCCCCGATCATACAGAAAAATATAAATTATTTGAATTACTTGGTGGAGAAGAAGCTACAGGCATTCATCTTACCGAAAGCCTTGCAATGTATCCAGCATCGTCCGTTTGTGGTTGGTATTTTGCAAATGCACAAAGCAAATATTTTGGCGTAGGTAAAATTGAACCAGATCAATTGCAAGATTATGCAAAGCGTAAAGAAATGAATATGGAGGATGCTACAAGATGGTTGAGGCCAATATTGGAGTAATTTCACTTCTCCATTTGTGCTTTCATTTGCTGTGCTTCTTTAGCATCACCAAGGCCTTTAATTAAAGTAACGCAAATAGCAATTTTAAATATTATTCCGCCTAAAATACTGGCTGGATTTATTATTGCGTTTACTATTATAAATAAAGCAAATACACACAAGGCACCAATGATAGCAGTGTATGGCTTTGTTTTTGTTAAAAAAGCACAAAACACAAACCCTCCAATATAAATAGCCCAAAGTAAATAGTCAAGCCAAAAAACACTAATATCAAAAGGGTACTTTGAAAACAAGATAATTGCATTTATTAATAATAATGCTGCTGAAATAAAACAAGCATTTCTTGCCTGACGAATATGCTTATCATACCCATCCATAGCAAAATCATCTGTAGTAAATATTGTTTGTGTATTATCTTCTGGTTTAATTTGGTCTAATTTGTTTTCTTCCATAATGTGTTGTTAATTTACAATAATAATAAAATATTTTCAATGCGTATAATTTCTTACAATGTAAATGGCATAAGGGCTGCCATTAAAAAAGGCTTTTTTGATTGGTTAAAAACTAACCCTGCCGATATTATTTGCCTTCAAGAAACAAAAGCCACACAAGGTGATGTTGATGTAAAACAACTGGAAGCATTGGGTTTTAATCATCATTGGTTTAGTGCACAAAAAAAAGGATATAGCGGTGTAGCCATTTTTAGTAAAATAAAACCCGATAAAGTTGAACTGGGTTGTGGCTTTGCAGGCAGTGATGATGAAGGTAGAGTTATACAAGCAGATTTTGGAGATGTACGTTTAATTAACGCCTACTTTCCAAGCGGTACAAGTGGAGATGAACGTCAAAATTTCAAATACACTTGGTTGAGTGATTTTGGAAATTATCTTATAAAGATAAAAAAGAAAATACCCAAACTTATTTTGGTTGGCGACTACAATATTGCCCACAACGAAATTGATATACACGACCCAAAAGGCAATAAAAAAAGTAGCGGTTTTTTACCTGAAGAAAGAGAATGGATGACAAATTTTTTAGCCAATGGTTGGATAGATACGTTTAGAGAATTTCATACCGAGCCACACCGTTATAGTTGGTGGAGTCAACGTTTTCCAACTGTACGTTTAAACAATAAAGGATGGCGTATAGATTATATTACAGTAACAGAGCCGCTAAAAAAACAGTTGGTAGATGCCGATATTTTCCCTGATGTAAAACACAGCGACCACTGCCCTGTGTATGTAGAAATTAAAATTTAAACAACAAGAAATTTTTATAAAATGAACGAAACTAATAATTCGTACACACAAGTACCTTTTTCAGCCGGCAGAGAAGGTTTTATTTATAACGTTACCATAAAAGTTACAACAGATATTGCCAAAGAATGGCTGCAATGGCTTAAAGAAGAGCATATTACTGACGTAATTGGCACAGGCTGCTTTACAAATGCCACTATTTTACACTTGTTAGAAGTTGAAGATAGCGAGGGACCAACCTATGCAGTGCAATATTTTGCCGAAAGTAAAAGTTTATACAATTTGTATATAGAAAAATATGCTGCTAAAATGAGGCAAAAAGGATTTGATAAATGGGGCGACAGATTCATTGCTTTTAGAAGCATAATGCAAGTTATTCACTAAATGTGCAAAACAAAAAAAATAGATTTGGCTATATAAAAAAGGATTGTATATTAACACAAAAGCCGCTAGTGTAGCGGCTTTTCAATTGAAAAACTGAAAGTCAATACAGTAAAGGGTTTCAGTAAAATATTTAAAAATTTAAACCCTCAACAACCAAGTATAAAATCAATACCCTTGCGGTTTTCATAGCATTTTATATTTTGTTAATGAGATAAAAAAAAATTGTTGCAATTAAAAAGCATATATATTTGTTGTAGTTAATAAAATTCAAAAAAATAATAGTATGAACAAAGCAGAATTAATCGCAAAAATTGCTGATGATGCAGGTATCACAAAAACACAAGCTAATGCAACTTTAGATGCATTTATTGATGCAGTAACTAAAACTTTAAAAAAAGGTGACAAAGTAACTCTTGTTGGTTTTGGAACTTTCTCAGTTTCTAAAAGAGCTGCTCGTAATGGCCGCAACCCACAAACTGGTGCTGTTATTAAAATTAAAGCTAAAAAAGTTGCTAAGTTTAAAGCTGGTAAGGAATTGGCTGCTAAAATGTAATCTTTGTAAAAGCGAACTAAAAGCCCCGATTAATCGGGG
>JANNWD010000186.1:0-8462 GCA_031408315.1 Bacteroidota bacterium | reverse complement strand
CAAGTAATGATTGAAAAGGCAAAATTTGCAGCAACAGACACTGTACTTTGTCGAAATAATTCTACTAGTTTTACTGCACAAGATGTGGTGGCAGCAAATGTTTTAGCATACGACTGGGATTTTGGAGATGGTACAACTGGCACAAGTAATAATCCTGCACATATTTATACAACAGCTGGTACATATACTGTTCGTTTAATAGTTACCGATATATTAGGTTGTAAAGATACTCTTGTAAAACCTTTATATATTAGGGTAGATGGACCAACAGCAAATTTTGCTCCTTTACCAACAGGCAATTGTATTCAAAGTGCTGTAGTATTTACAGATAATTCAACAACGGATGGTACACATCCTATTACAACTTGGACATGGAATTTTGGTGATGGAAGTATTGTAACCTTTACTTCTCCGCCTTTCTTTCATAATTATACTACATCTGGCGTATATACAGTATCATTAAAAGTATCTGATAGTAAGGGTTGTGTAGATTCAATTACTAGTGGTACTACCATGATAATTTCTGAACCATTGGCAGATTTTGCAAGTGTTGATACTATATCTTGCCCAAATAAACCAATTGCATTTTCTAACGCTTCTACCGGACCAAACTTACAATATAAATGGTTTTTTGGAGATAACACTACAAGTACGGATGTTACACCAACCCATACCTACACTACCGATGGTGTGTATACTGTAAAATTAGTGGTAACCGATTTATACGGCTGCACAGATACTTTAATAAAGCCAACGTATATAACCATTGCATCTCCTCATCCAAATTTTACAATGAGTGACTCGGTTAGTACATGCCCTCCGTTAATTGTAAGCTTCACTAACACATCATCAAACTTTAATAGTGTGTATTGGGATTTTGGCGATAGCACATCTACCACTAGTGATAACCCTTCTCACTTTTATAGCTATCCTGGTACTTATAATGTAAGGCTTGGTATTACAAGCCTAGGCGGCTGTACAGATACAATTACAAAGCAAATAATAATAAGTGGGTCGCAAGGAAACTTTACATACGGTCCACTTAGTGGCTGTAGCCCTTTACAAGTAACCTTAACGGCCAATACACAAAATAGGCAATCATTTGTCTGGGATTTTAATGATGGAAATATTTTATCTACAACAGATTCGGTTGTAACATATACTTATCCAAATCCTGGCAATTTTATTCCTAAAATGATAATGGTTGGTATAGGTGGTTGTCAGGTACCCATTACTGGTATAGATACTATTCATGTAACTGGAGTAACGGCAAATTTTGGTTTTATTCCCAATGCGTTATGTGATTCTGCTATTGTTAATTTTTTCGACTCATCGTATAGCACAGATGGTTTTGCAAGTTACGAATGGAATTTTGGCGATGGTTCTACATCTAACCAAATTAACCCAATACATTTTTATGCAGCCCCAGGTTTATATTACCCTAAATTAATTGTTACCTCTTTATCTGGTTGCACAGATACAGTTCAATTACCAGCACCTGTAAAAATTGTAGCATCGCCACAAGCATCTATAAGTAATAACCCAAATGGTTGTGCTCCACATTCCGTTACATTTAATGGTGTATTGTTAGTTGCAGATACATCGGCCCTTAATTGGAGTTGGGATTTAGGTAATGGAAATATTTCTAACCAACAAAACCCTCCATCGCAAATTTATACAACACCAACTATTTATACTATTGAGTTAGTTGTAACAAATAGCACTGGTTGTAAAGACACTGTAAAAACAACGATAGAAGCGTTTAGAGTACCAACTATAAATGCAGGTTTAGATACATTAGTGTGCCAAGGTAGTGGTACAAGATTGCAAGCAAGCGGAGCAAATACATATATATGGAGTCCACCAGCAGGATTAAGTTGTACAAATTGCCCCAACCCAATTGCATCGCCTAGCGATACAACAAGCTACACCGTAATAGGCACTACCACACAAGGGTGTAACAATACAGATGTGGTAAAAATAAATGTTAAACATCCGTTTGTAATGGAAAGTAGTAAGGGGGCAGATATTTGTAAAGGCAAATCGGTACGGTTAATTGCATCGGGTGCTTCTACCTATAGTTGGAGTCCGGCGGGAGGGTTAAGCAACACTACATCTTCATCTACTTTAGCAACACCAGCAGTTACTACAAATTATATGGTGGTAGGTACAGATGATAAAAATTGTTTTAAAGACACCAATTATATTCCTATAAAAGTTTACAACTATCCAACCGTTTTTGCTGGTAACGATACTACAATTAATGTAAGCCAAACAGCTATTTTAAAACCAACATTTTCTGTTGATGTTACTAATATAATTTGGTCGCCAACAGCAACAATTGTTTCAACTAATTATCCATCTATAACCGTTAAACCAAAAGAAACAACAAATTACTTAGTAGAAGTTACCAATGTAGGTGGTTGCAAAACAATTGATAATGTAACAGTGAATGTATTATGCAATGGGGCAAATGTTTTTATACCAAATACGTTTTCGCCAAATGGAGATGGGGCAAATGATATTTTTTATCCAAGAGGTACTGGCTTATTTAGAATAAAAGCTTTACGCATTTTTAATAGATGGGGAGAGTTAATATATGAACGTGGAAATTTTGTAGCAAACGATGCAAGTGCTGGTTGGAATGGAACATACAAAGGTGTACAATTACCTCCAGATGTATTTGTTTATACAGCCGATATTGTTTGTGATAATAATACAACATTAGTGTTAAAGGGTAATGTGGCATTGATAAAATAAATTATTTAATATCCAAAGAATGAAACCAATTTTATATAAAAAAACAATAGCGTTTTGTATGCTTATTTGCTTATGGCATTTATGCAAAGCACAGGATATACATTTTTCGCAATTTTTTGAAACACCACTTTTACGTAACCCTGCATTGGCTGGTATTTTTAGTGGAGATGTTAGAGTGCAAAGTGTTTACCGCAGCCAATGGAATAGTGTTACAACGCCATACATTACAGGTTCATTAAATGCCGAGTATAAAAAACAAGTGGGTATTAGCGATGATTTTTTAACCATTGGAGGCCAACTGTTGTACGATAAAGCTGGTACAGTTGCATTAACCTCAACACATATTTTACCAGTATTAAATTATCACAAATCATTAAGCTCCGAAAAAAATACATACTTATCATTAGGTTTTATGGGGGGCTTAGTACAACGTAGGATTGATAGAAGTAAAGTAACTACCAATAGCCAATACGATGGTACAGGTTTTAACCCTACTTTGGCAGATGGAGAAAGTTTTACCAAAACATCGTACTCGTATTTAGATGCTAGTGTTGGATTAAGTTTTAATGCACAACTTGGCGAAAATATTGATGATAACCTTTATTTAGGATTAGCGTATCATCATTTTAATAAAACGACTAAAGCTTCGTTTTATGGCAAAGCCAATTACGAAATGATACCGAAGTGGGTAGCTAGCGGCGGATTAAGATTAAACATGAGTGACTACTCTTTTTTTACAATCCAAGGCGATTATAGTAAACAAGGGCCCTATACCGAAATACTGGCTGGCACATTGTTTTCGTATAAATTAGATGCTATGGAAGAGCCAAAGTATATACTACATGCAGGAGGCTTTATTCGTATAAATGATGCTTTTATACCTGTAGTTAAATTAGATTTTAAGCCACTGTCCGTTGCAGTTAGTTACGATGCTAATATATCGCAATTAAAAAGTGCAAGTACTGGCCGTGGCGGTATGGAAATATCATTAACCTATCAAAAGTTTTTAGCTAAAGACAATAGTAGTGTTAATGCGGTTAGGTGTCCTAAATTTTAATTTCTTTATTTATTTTTTTCGAATAATACTTTACTTTCATTAAAATCGGCAGAGGCATCAATTACTTGTAATAGTTTATCCCAGTTTGCTACTGGTTCAAAATTATTATTAAATATTCGAACAACTGTTGCCGTTAATATATTACTGCTTATTGTTGCTGTGGTTACAAAAGAGGCAACATCATTTTCTACTTTTCTACTTAGTTCATTTATGCCTTTAACCGTATATCCTTCTGGAATGTTAATAGAGAATGTATATTTTAACGTTCTAGCACTTGGCATGTAAATATCAGCAGTACGTTTACGTTCTTTTTCATCTAATTTTTTATAAGTACCCATTAAACCGCCAATATTTAAAATAAAATTATTACCTACCTTTTTTACAAAATTTTCCATGGTAAACACTTCATTTATAACTAACATAGGTTTATTAAGCGATAGGCCACTATTGATAATTTTATAACTTTTAAGCTCTTTAGCCTCTTGATCAAATTGATTTTTTATTTCCGCTTTTATATAATCTTTTTGATTTCCTCTTTCTTTATCAAAAGCTACTTTTAATTCTTCGCCTTGTGCCTTTAGCTTTTTATTGTTGGCAAATAGCTCAAGTGATGCTTGTTTTTTTATGAGTGCAGCTAATTCATCATTAACATCTTGTGCCAATAGTATATTTGTTTGATCGCTTTGTTTCATAGAGCCTGTTTCAGAAATTGTTCTATCCAAAACAATTTGCTGCATATTATTTTTATCAAATTCTACTTTAACAAGTTCTTCCGAAATATTGTCTTTGCTTTTTGCTACTGGTAGCTTTATAGGTGTCTCAGTATCTGCGTATTTTGGTTTTCTATCTTTACCTTCTCTAGTAAAAATAATGGCATTTTCTCCTTGATAACTTGCAGGTATTTCTCCAGCGTTATGAAAAAAATCGGTAAAGGTTAGGTACTTAATTTTCCCTTCAGAATTTATTTTTAAAAAGGGTTCAAAATCTCCCAAGCCAAATACTTCATTTAGTCTTCCGCTAAATCTGTTACAAATTAATCCTATGTCGTTATCAATATCATAATCTCTTAAAATTTCGCTAAGGGTTACCGTTATATTATACCAATCAATACTTTTATTATTTCTGTTTATACTAACATCCATGTTAGAAAATCCGCCATACTGCATCCATTTAAAATAATTATATAAATAGTTAACAATACTATCTGCAGGTTGATTTTTTAATTCTTTTTTACCACCAAAATATTCTGCCATTGCTTTTTCAGGCGTAAAATCAATTTGCCTATAAATAATTGTATTTCTATAATACTCTTTTAACCTATTACGATAAGCATCTGTAAATGGACCTCTTTTTATTTGCCCTGCTGTTGCCATAATACTTGACCCTGTAAACCCATACCGTACAACATGATAAGGTATTTGCCTTGCAAAAGAAGACCACATTGGATATTTTAGTTTAGGCAAATTTTTCTCTGTAAACTCAAGGATAATATCTTCATCATCCCCTTCTGTTTCACCAATAGCTTTAGCCCCATTCATACTCATAACATCGGCTCCACATTTTTTATCTAAAACGTATTTTACGTTATAATGCATTATAGGATACTCTCCGCCCAAAGCAAAAACATTTGGCCCTCTTGTTTCTGCACTATTTTCTGTTACTTCTTCAATACGAACATAGTAATCCAAAATATCACCTACTTGCAAATTAGATATGGCTAGTTTACCCTCTTTATCTTTGCTTTCATTTTTGGTTAATACTTCCTCATCAACATTTACAGTTTCTTTACTACCATCTGGCTTAATAATTTTTGCACCTACATAGGTTTTGTATGTTTCAACAATTTTATTAAAGCCAATAGATGAAGTAGCATTTAAATTCTTTTTATATTCTAACGTAGAGTAATCTTCCAACGCTGTTTTGTCATTAATTTTTATACGTTCTCTTAAGGTAGTGTAATATTTTAACCGAGTAGCTAGTCTACCTCCAAACAAACTAAACTTATACCTATATTTTGATGAGTTGGTTACTAATAACGATTTTGCAATTACTACTCCGCTTTCATTTTTATATTCCTCTGGCACAGTAGTTACATCAAAAGGCTTACCGCCGTTACTCCAAATTTCTTCTTGTATTTCAGCAGCTCTTTCTTTATATTTTGCTTCGTCTTTTTTTTGTGCAAATGTAGTACTGGCAAATATTGCACAAATGTATAATAGTGTTACATTTTTTTTCATCTCTATTTTTTAAATTTCCGCTTATTTTTTTGTTAATACAATTTGTTCATTATAAAAATTTTTCAACTGCTCAATATCGTTATTCCATTGCTCAAATTTATTTTTTACTAACCTAGGGTTTTTAATTATTATTGATTTATTGTATAAAATTTTTGTTGCTTGCTTGGTAAGTGTAGCTACAAATTCGTAATCGTTATTTTTTATAGAAACATTGGCAGGCATAGATGTTACTGCATACCCCTCAGGCAATGCAATCGTTTTTTCTACTTTTGTGTTTAACTTATACGAAAACCAATAGTCTTTTGTTCGTTCTTTTTTATCAAAAGTAAAGTTTATAAAATCTTTCCCAAAATCTACATCTACATACATTTCATTATCAAAACTACTTATCGCATTATTAAATTCTACATCGAACTTTGCTTTTATAGGTTTATCGTAATCATTTAAATCGGAGGTGGTGAAGTTTGATATTAAATAATTTTTATTGTTTTCACTTAAGTATCTTTTAAAAGCTTCTATATTGTTTTCTTTTTTAATTGAATTTAATTGCGAAAAAATAGTTACTTTTTCTTCTCCAAACCAATCTCTTTCTACGTTGCCTTTAAAAGTGTTACCCTTAATTATCCAATTACTTTTTTCAACATCAATATTTTGTGTATAGGTGGTGGGTGGTACATTTGTTTTTATAAATTTATCGCCGTCTTCTATTAGCACTTGCCTACCTTGTATTCGTTCGGCATATTCATTAAAAGAAATATAGTTTTCGGTAGCATCTAAAAAATAGGTTTTGCCTTGATACAATAAGGCACAAATCATATGATTATCCACCGCAATTGATGGTGTACTGTAATCGTAAGCAATATGGTTTGTACCAATCCAACAAAGCCTTGCATCAAAGCCTAATGCTTTTAATAATTCTTTAGTAAGATTAGCCATCCCTTTACAATCGCCATATTTTTTCCGCAACACTTCATCTGCTTTATCTGGTTTAAATCCTGCAATTCCGTCTTCAAAAGCTATATACCTAATATTATCATGCAGCCAGTAAAATACTTTTTTTATCTTATCTAAATCGTTAGTAATCCCTTTTGTAATTAATTCTGCTTGTGCTTTAAGTATGGCGGTGTTATTTCCTAAGTCTTTAGTCAACGAACGGTACCAAGCATATTGATTTTCTAGCGTATTAAAATACGTTATTTTTTCTGCCCCAACATCAGCATATTTACATAGCACCATTAAGTGCGGTTCGGTATAAGTAGCTCCAGGGCTATTGGATTCTCCTTTTTGCTGTGGCAAATTTTTTACTGTATATGTAATTATATCAGCCTCGGATTTTGCATCATATTGTTGTTGTTTTGTAATAGCATATCCGGCAAAATTCATTTCCTTCAATTCTACTTTCATCCATTTAGGTATGGTTATTCGTATTTCTTTATTAACAATATTTAATTGATCTGTAAAATATATACTTGTAAAATATCGAGGATCTGTAGTTGTTTTTTCAAAATACACTTCACTTGTAGCTCCTTTTTTTTCTAATGGTAAATTAAAATAACAAACATGTGCATCCGAATAAAAAATACTGTTAACTGAATAATATTCATATTTAGGTATAATATATTTTGCTTTACTACCATCAACATATATTTTAACGTCGTTTATTGTTGTTTTATCGTCGTAAAATTCTACTACAGGAATGGATGTTCTAAAATTATTGCACAAATAAGTAGTAGTAGAAGTTTCTTGAATATTAACCTCGGCATTTTTTTTATTGTACAAAAACTCGTAACTATTTTTTGCCAATGAAATAACTACATTACTATCTTGCTCAAAAGCAAAGGTAATTTTACTAAAAAAAAGTAAAAAAAATACGACAGATAATTTAATGTTTTGCATAGCTCATTTTCTTTTAAAAAAATGAAAATATGTATATTTCTTTATTTTACAACGAATTAATTAGTTTTTTTATTAGGCAGGCTTACAATAAAAGTACTCCCTTCTTCCTCATTTTTTTCAACATGTAACGAGCCCCTATTTTCTTGAATAAAATCTTTACAAATAATTAGCCCTAGGCCAGTGCCAACTTCTGCATTTGTACCTTGAGTTGAAAATGAATTACCCCCTAAAATCTTATCTACCGTTTCTTGAGATACCCCTAATCCACTATCTTTTACAGCAATTTTTGTAACACTGTCTTCATTTACAGATGAAACACTTATTTTACCGCCAGGCGGTGTAAATTTAATAGCGTTAGAAATTAAATTTCGTAAAACAATTTGAATCATTTGCTTATCGGCAAATACATGAGCATGGCTTGAAACATCATTTAGAACAGATAGATTTTTTTTATCAATACGAATACTCAATTGTTTAAAAACTACGTCAACCAAGTTTCGTATACCAATATT
>JANNWD010000185.1:0-1569 GCA_031408315.1 Bacteroidota bacterium | reverse complement strand
AGCGAGGCTCGTTTTGCCGGAGGAACCTTCACCGACGAGGAGGAGTTTTGCTTCGTAGAGCGTGTGGGTTTGGTTTGGATCTCGGGTGGCGAAATAGTAGTCGAGGATGGGTTGAGCGTCAGGAGTTTCCCAGCGTTTCCCACCCAGAATTTCGGGTGGAATGCCAAGTGGGTTATTCCGCAGATCTAATCTTTCTAGTTTTGGTAATCGGCGAATCGCATCAGGAATCACCGTAATTTGGTTATTACTGAGGTGGAATTGTTGGAGATTGGTTAAACTAGTGATCACCTCAGGAATCACTGTTATTTGGTTATCGCTGAGGCTGAGATCTTGGAGATTGGTTAAACTAGCGATCACATCAGGAATCACCTTTATTTGGTTGTTGTGGAGGCGGAGTCGTTGGAGACTAGTTAAACTAGCAATCGCATCAGGAATCACCTTTATTTGGTTATCGCCGAGATAGAATTGTTGGAGACTGTTTAAACTAGCGACCTCACCAGGAATCACCGTTATTTTGTTACTGTCGAGGTCAAGATATTGGAGACTGGTTAAACTAGCAATCTCTGCAGGAATCACCTTTATTTGGTTATCGCTGAGGCTGAGATCTTGGAGACTAGTTAAACTCGCGATCTCCGCAGGAATCACCTTTATTTGGTTATTGTTGAGGTCGAGTATTCGGAGACTGGTTAAATTAGCGATCTCTACTGGAATCAGCGTTATTTGGTTGTTGTTGAGGTCGAGTATTCGGAGACTGGTTAAATTAGCGATCTCTATTGGAAATTTTCGTAGCTTTTTTTTAGACAGATATAGCCCTTCCCACTGTTCTGCTTTAGCTGTAGCAATTAATTCTTTCAGTTCTATTTCGGTCATGATGCTGATAGATTCAAAATTTCGGCAAACGAAGCCTCAACACAATTAGCGATCTGTTTCTCGCAGGGCAACCGCACACGTTTCGTAACAAATAGCAGCTAGAAAAAAGGGGATGTGTTGAAGTAGGAGAACTGATTGAATTATTGAGATCTGTTTTATGACCACAGCCACTAGCCTAGCCGCCCTAATCGAAACACACTTTGGGGAATTAAAAGACCCCAGAGCAGCACATAGTATCGAACATCAGCTCATCGATATTTTAATTATCACCATCTGTGCCACAATTTGTGGAGCTAATGACTGGGAAGCAATTGCTCAATATGGTAGAACAAAACAAGATTGGTTAAAAACCTGGCTAGAACTACCAAATGGGATTCCATCAGCAGATACCTTCAATCGTGTATTTGCAAGACTAAAACCAGAAGAGCTACAGAAGTGCTTTATTGGCTGGATGCAGGCTGTCCAAGCGGTAACGGAGGGAGAACTTATCAACATTGATGGTAAGACACTTAGAGGTGCCAAGGAAGCTGGAAATTCTCGGAGCCTGATTCACATGGTTAGTGTCTGGTCAGCTTCACAGCATCTAGTACTTGGACAACAAAAAGTCAGTGAGAAATCTAACGAAATTACTGCGATACCAGCACTATTGAAATTGTTATCAGTCCGAGGCTGTTTAGTAAGTATTGATGCAATGGGATG
>JANNWD010000184.1:0-1738 GCA_031408315.1 Bacteroidota bacterium | reverse complement strand
GATTTTTTCCATACTTCAGCTACCTCACCTCCTTGGGCAATTATACCATCTAAGGCATTTTCTACAGGCTTTAATTCGCTTGTATCACCGACAAAATTTATAATAACATTTTCGGCTGACATTACTTTTTGTTTACCCTTTGTTTTATTGCAGTTTTAAAAATTTCTTCTAGCTGCCAATAAAATTCGTAAATAGTTAAATGAAGTATTGTACCGCTGTTAACGGTACCGGCAACAAGTTTTATTTGCCTTGCAATGTCATCTTCTGTATGTCCGATAGCATTGGCAATATCTTGTCTAAATGTTGTTGATTTGTTTTTTCGGTCATCTCCGAAAACTGTTTTAAATTTTCTCCTGCAAACTGCAAATATGGTATCAATTCCATTAATGGCTTCTGCAAAAAAAAATCTTCAAGTGTTGTTTCTTTTTTCCAAGCCTTTATTTTATTCACTCCATATTTAAACTCATACACATAAGGGTTTTCGCTTTGGTCAAAGAAAACAACTGAAGCTAATTTGTACATTAACTCTGGCTCTTTTGGCAACTCCAATCTTGCCTTTAGCTGGTCGTTTAATTGCTTCAACTCAACTAATGTATCAATATTAATAGATGGTTGCTTTAAAGCATTATCAAAAGCTTCAGTATGAGCTTTAATAAAGGCCCTGTCACAATTCATATCAAGTTCCTTATAATAAACCAATGTTTTCAAAGCTCTATCATATGGTGTATTCAAAGGGTCATCAAAACGAAAATAATGCCGCTCACCGATGGTGAAGGCGTAAGTAATAATATGCTTTGCGTCCTTAAAATAATCTTTTGGATTAATACCAGATAATATTTTCATTTTACTTTGCATATTCAAGTTGTTCTTTTTTATGATTATCAATGGATAATTTAACCCTTTCAAAATATTTTTTCAATCCATCTTCACCGTCTTTTAACCATGCTTTTTTTAACCGACGATAATGATTAGCTGCTATTACTACAGGATATTTATAATCATACTTTTTATCATCAATTAAAGGCTTTCCTTCCTGTTCTACATAACCAAATTCTTTCAATTCTTTACCAGTCATTACATGTACTTCTACGCTATCTTCAGCAATAATTGGCATCTCTAACGAATAAGCTCTTAATAATTTTTCTTCCCACTTAGTTAGTTTTTTAGATGCCATTTGCAATTAATTTTTCTTCTAATTCAAACCCCCAATATGGCCCAGCAATTACCATGTTGTTTAATAAAATACTGAATGTATTGTTTTTTACTTTAGTTCTTATTTCATACCCTTTTTTATTAGGATGATTAAAATATTGTTTATGTCCACAAATAATAATGCATTCATAGTACATTACCCATCCTTTAGCCTCCAATACCTCTTTCATCATCAAAAATTAACTTATAAATAATACAATTGCACCCACACACACAAAGCAATAGCCTAATATCAAAACTCCACGTTAAAACTATAGTCCAAAAGCTACTCATACAGCAAAAGCAATCCCACAAAGGCTTTTGTATATAAATACTTTTTATTTTGTCAAAATGTTTGTCCAATAAATTAGCAAAATAAATACGTACAAAACCAAGCAAACTGCCTTGCTGAAACAATACGAATATTGCTGTAATTTGTAACGATATGGTAATTGCTTTTTGTAACATTACGCTGCGTTATAATAAAACACACTCACTTTCCACAAAACACCAGTTATTGCAGGACAAACAATTGTTGTGCTAGTAT
>JANNWD010000183.1:0-2109 GCA_031408315.1 Bacteroidota bacterium | reverse complement strand
GAATCCGGTTCTCTTCCAGCATTGATGCCATGTTTCGATAGCTTATCACTTGCAAAAGCTTGATTGGCTGTTGATAATGAAGCTGTGCCTACAACAGAAGGACAGCTGGATTCTATAGATTGTGTTGGAGTAACTTCAGGACGGTACGTTTGGTATCGACCTCTTCGAAGAAAAATGAGTAGATTTCCAACGAAAAAGACTTTTTGTGGTAGTCACGAGTTTAAAATTCAGTTGAGATGCAAGTCACTTCTCTCTTCCGCTTTTCAGAAGAGTAGAATCTTTGTTAGAAGCTAGAAATTCTGATGCTGCAATGCTACTTGCTGCTTGCTACTTGCTACTGTTCTGTGTGACAGTCACAGTTGTGTTGATGTTACAGTGACGAATCAACAGCTAAAATTAGGAATGACCATCTAATATATGAAATTTTTATTTTTAGGTCTCAGATTTCTAACCGACTGCTTTTACACGTATCGAAATCAAAGTCTTAAGTAATATCGTCTATACCAGAACCTGGAGGCTGCATGTTATTCGGATTTTTTGGTAGAGAGCGCAGTAAACAAATTTTCATGAGCATTTTTTATAGTAGCTGATCCAATCCAAAAAAATCTGAGGAGCGGTTTGGAACTACTGAAGTGATTTATCTATTTTTCATAGACAAATTGAATTTGTCAAACTAATTTTATCTCATACAGTATTTAAGCATACTTTAGAAGTGTATTTCAAGCATGGGTTCATGCCAACAAAACAAGAAATTGTTGAAATAATGCACACGTCTAATTTACGAAATATTGATTCAGAATCAACTTATTTACGACGATCTTCAACCATAGTCAGTTGGATTAATTGGATAATGAATCTTATTGAAGAATAATATACATCTAAGATTGTAAAAATCACATCAACAACATATTTACCAACCTGTTGCCACAGAAGCTAAGTTCTATCTCCACCAAACCTAGTAGGCAAAGGAGATATAGACAAGGTTATATATTCTATGATTGGAACAATTCTTATCAATATAATTAAGCTCTAAAAAATTATCACTGAAATTGAGAATTTTTCTTGTGTAGACGAGATACCAATCACATCTCCATCCCATAGTTATAAGACTCCTCAATTTCCTCAGCAGCCTCCTTCACATTAACCAGATAAACCTTCTCAATCGACTCAGCCAAATAAGCCTCCAGATCCTCACTCCAACTCTCTGACTGAGGCAACTCATGCTCAACCAGCCCTGGTAAGTTGTAAAACTCCGCCTTACTCCCCACCACCACATCAACCCGCTGTAACTTATCCCCAGGCAGCCAACCCCCCTCATGCCCTGCCAAAAATAACATAGTCTCCTCAGTAGGATTCAACGTTGCATAAGCCATCGCCTCCAACGGGTCATCCATCACCACCACCTTATCGATCTTCCCCTGGGGTGAAGATTGAAAAAAATACCAACCGACAGACAAACCAGATCCCTCCACTGACTCACTTGGACAATCCTTCACACTCAGATCGATCGCCGTTGCCCCCGTCACCCGCTCCTCAAAATCCCTGTGCAAACAAATTAACTTCCCACCCTCATCCGCATAAATTAACCCCTCCTCATGCAACCGTTCGACCAACTTAGCAGGTAGCCGTTTAGTGCCAGTCAGATAATCCTTAACCTCACCCCACTTCTCCCGTTCCGGTCGTGGGGGTATGAACTTCTCAGGGGATTGCTCAGTGACAATCTGGATAACTCGGTCGTTAATCAATTGCATCGCAGGAGCTACCCCAAACTTCTGAGTCAACCATCGGGTAGCCCCTTTCAGATCGGTTTGAAGAGTATCCATCACCAAATCGATCGCCTCTACCCCCTTCTCAACTTCCCCCAGTGGTAATCTCAACTCACAAGCCACCTGTAAGGGCGATATAAGGGCTTCAGAACCACTCAAACCTAAATCTACTTGCTTTTGTACCCTTAGCTCTTCCTGAGCCTTCTCAAGCCGCTCAGAGAGTTCGTCCCGTTTCTGGGCTACCAGCTTTAATCTTCGCTTTAACTCCTGGTGTTCTCTTTGCATCCGAGCATAAGCCACAGCCCTCGCTTGAACTGCTTGGAGATCGCTCGTGTTTACTTGC
>JANNWD010000182.1:0-10199 GCA_031408315.1 Bacteroidota bacterium | reverse complement strand
GTCTTTCCTTAACGGCACTTTACACTTTTATATTTGTAATCATACAATTAGAAAATTATGCTTTGTTGGTTGGAAGTATCGGATTGTTTATCATACTTGGAATTGTGATGTATGTTTCCAAAAAAATTGATTGGAAATAATTTAAATTTTAAATGTCCCGAAAATAAAATCTTCGGGACATTTAAAAATAATTAATAATATTTTTAAGTAAGTAAGTATAATCGAAAAAATGAAATGTACATAAATTTAAAATGAAATGTACATTTTTTTGACAAATATAGTAAAAGGCATCACACAACAGTGATGCCTTTTTAATTACTGATTAACCAACGTTTAAATTGAATTTAACCACTTCACCGCTTAATAACTGTTTAGTGTTCTCAATATTGTTATCGTAGATGTGAACGTTGCCTAAAAACAAAGTGATAGACTTCAATTGCAAGCCAATTTGTTTACTTATTAGATACAAATGATATATATCAGATGGTAAGCCTAGACTGGCGTCAGAACTGCGTTGATATGCGCTGACAACTAGTTTGCCGTTGTCAATTTGAAATTGTATAAGACTAAGGCACGGTTGCTGGTTGCTCTCAGTGTTATTAGAACCAAGAAACAATACGTAATTCTTTGACGTACGCTTTTCTTTATTGATTTTCTCAATAAGTTTAGGCAATTGCTCAAAGTAGGTTGGGTAACTGTTTACGAGTATTGGTCCGCAATAATCCCACCAACTCACGCCAATATCTCGATAGGCTTCCGTAGAGCGTTCGCCAGCCATAAACAACACTAATTCGTCTTTGAGTTTCTTTTTTGCTACAGCGTGGCTCTCAAATAGTTCTAGCAGGTCGATAGGCTTTAGTTCTAACGACTGATTCAATAAATAAGTTATCGAGCCTTTTTTATTGCTCTGTACTTTGCCTTTGTCTAGTATTTTCGATAAAATTTGATGGTACTTATTCATATTTGTAATACATTATGTCGGTATAGCTCGACTGATAAGTAACCGTGGCGTTCATTGTTTCGAGCGATGCGCCTGTAAATGGATTGCTCATAGGTGTTTTAGTTTCTATCCACTCACAAAGTTCTATGATAGAAGACTTATTTGATGTAAAATAAAAATATTTCGTACCATCAAGAACCTGCAGCACATCTAAATAATCTCGAAGCTTCCAAAAACTTTTGTATGTTCCTGATTCAGTTGATAGATATGGCGGATCTACCAAGAAAACCACATTAGGTAAATCTTTGTAATTTGCAAATAACTCTTTGTAACATTGGCTTACAACTTCCAAACCATCAAGATAACCGTCTGCAGTATAGTCAGATTGTCGGACAGTATTATAAAGCGTTTCCTTTTGCAATGATTCAAACGACTGCACGTATTTCATGCTAAACAAAATAGAACTAGAAAGCGTAATATAATCGACATAACCACTGTTTTCGTCTAATAAAACCCGGGCTAAAACTTTAGATCTAAAATCGCCTAAAATGATTTTATCCTTTGGACTATCTTTTAAAATAACTCTCAAATCTGCAATAAGTTGATTAGTCTTATTGATGTTTTCGAGCCTTTCACGATAATTATCGAAATCATTATAAATAACTTTTGCACCAGGAAAAATTGATTTTACAGTATAACTTAACAAGCCACTGCCTCCAAACAAATCGACATAGGTCGCAGTTTCAGAGTATTGCGCCAAGGCTGGCTTAAATTGTTTTAAAACTTTCGTTTCTGACCCATAAACGGCAATGGTGCCGTTGTAAAAATTTTCTTTTTTAACATATTCATTTTTTTGATTAATGATTTTTGATTGTATATTTGTAATCTCTCAAGGAATTTATAAAACACAAAAAAAGCCACGACACAGAAGACTTATTGTCCTCCAACGTCGTGGCTTTGTGCTATATTAAATTACCTTGAGAAGTTTTTAATGTTGGAGGACTTTTTTTATTCACACCTCCTGTGAAATTTAATAATCAGTTTCTATATAAACTTTTGCTATTTCTAAATTATCTGCAGCCGCTACAGCTCCATTTCTTACTTCAGCTTTAAAAGCCATGCCGACGTTTACTGCTGGAATATCTGTTGTATAAACAGTATCTAAAACTGTTATGTTTGAATGCAAATTGACAATTCTAACATATAAATTTCCGCTATTAGGAGGATTAAACATAATCAGGTCATAGCCATGAGTTGTATTGCGAACCGTATTTACACCTAAATCAATTTTAGTTGCAACACCAGTTCCGTCGTTCATCATAAACTTCCAGTTTCCTGTATTAGCATCTACAGCATCATAACCCATTCCGCACATGTTTAAAAGAGCCGATGGTTCGCCAGCTAATACCGCAGTAGATGCACATAAACCTACGAACTTTTGACCACCTGCTAAATTTATATTCATACCCAATTGACAGCGAAAGAAAAAACCACCAAAAGCAACTGTATTACCTCGAAACCATTGTGTGTATGCTGTACGCATACCAGAAGCGTTTGCCGCCGTGGTTGATGTTTGAAATCTTGTTTTTCTGGTTGCTAACCAAACATTTGCCGATGCTATTGTTTGTTGGTGCGAAATAGTTGCCGCCGTTGTTAATTGACCACCCCAAATGGTTGGTGCCGTAGTTCCGTTTGCAGGAGCCACCATCATAACAGCATTACCATGTAAACCAACTTGCATAATTGTATCTATCCCCGAAGGTCCTACAATTTTTGGTAAATGCCTACCCGCTACTAATTTGGAATAAAAAAGTAATCCATCAGCCACACCTGTTGGGTCAGTTGTTGAAACTAACTTTATGTTTCCGCCTTCTACTTCAATATTGGCTGCACCTCCAAAAGTTCCGTTATCGTTAAACTGAATTTTTTTGTTTGTGCCAGCAGGCGAACCACCACCGCCAGAACCTAAAAGATTTAAACTTCTAATTACTCCTAAATTATCTTTATAGAATAGAATTTTATCAGCCTGATTAATTGCCAATTCGCCATCTTCTAAGGTGGCAGGAACAACACCAGGTGTATTACTTCTTTTTATTTTGATAATATTAGCCATAACCTATATAGTTCCGCCATCAATAGTTGAGTTAGCATCAAATTTTGTCCCGATAAGTGTTGTAATTGTAGTTACAAAATTAGGGTCATTACCCAAAGCAGCTGCCAATTCTTGCAAAGTATCTAATGCACCAGGTGCAGCATTTACTAAAGCATTTATTTGAGCCGTTACACTTGCATTGGTTGCATAATTAGCAGCAGCAAATCCTCCTAGTTGTAGAGAATTATCAGCAGTATCAACACGTCCGTTGTTGGTTGTATCGTAAACCGCTTTAGTCATATCTCCTGACGCAGTATTTACAATTATAGGACCAATAACTGTAGAAGCATCTTTTTTCCAATACAATGCATTGTCTGGAATAACCAAACACATTTCTCCAACTGCCAGCTGTCCAATTGTGGGCGCGCCTGCTGTATTTTTTCTTTTTATTAAAATGGTATTTGCCATAT
The DNA here is from genome assembly GCA_031408315.1 of Bacteroidota bacterium. Lineage (GTDB taxonomy): Bacteria > Bacteroidota > Bacteroidia > Chitinophagales > Chitinophagaceae > Ferruginibacter. The sequence goes on along the minus strand of JANNWD010000182.1, from coordinate 6,697 downwards.
TCTTATTTTAAAATATTATGCCACCATCAATATCTTGTGGCAATAAATCATTAATCCAATCTTGCTCGGTTCCTAAATAACCATTTTCTACAGCTATTTGATACGCAGATTTACCATTTACACCATCACGATACAATTGCAATTCTATACTAATAGGAACATTCGGAACAACCGAAACAATGTTAGGCACCGATGCCGAAACTTGCACATTATTAGCAACACCGCTATGGGTTATAGTAACTTCCATTATTTAGTAATTGTGAGTTCGCCTTTAAAAATAATTCGTTTAGTGTCTATGCTCGAAATTTCATAATAGTATTTGTCTGCAGGTAAGTTTTGGTTACTCGCATCAATTTTAAGAGTCATTAAATCGCCAGAGACTTCGAGAGCACTAGCAACTGTAATGGCTGTGTTTTTTTGATACGAGTTCCAAACCTTATACTCAAAAGTACCAAGCCAAGGCGTTGCTGCCTTATAATAAACATAAGCCAATTCAGCATAGCCAACACTATTAATGTTGACTATTGCCGCAATACTTGGATTAATTTCTACTTTTTGCATTTCTTACTTTGCTACGCCTGTTTGGTCGCCGTCTTTAGACAATATTAAACCCAAACCGCCTAAAAAAGCAGTTAAACAAGCCACTAATTGTGTTTTATCGTTTAGATAAGTTACCACAGCACCCACACACATTACCACTCCTGCAGAGGTTGTTTTCCAATTTTTAATCATGTTTTTCATAATTTAATTTATTTAAGGTTTTTGATACACTGATCTTCCGTTTTCAATTTTATAAAATTGTCCAGTTAGTAAATTAACATCCGAATCTGCTTCTTGATGAGATTCATAAACTGGAATAATGGCTCTAAAATTTCCATTAAACGTTCCAGCGCCATCTACTTCTGTATTTCCGCTAATATAAACTTCACTATTATTTTCAGAAATTAAACTACTTTCAAGTTGTCCATTTGAATTAAAACGCGGTATACTATTAACACCACCACCTCCTGTAATTAAATTCGGAATAGTAATATTTCCATCAGCAGTGGCATAATTTCCTTGTACTGCTAAAGCTAATGTTCCTGATTGACTTGGTAAATTCCAGTCAACAGCCCCAGTTCCTGAATTAGGGAATGTTAGGGTTCCATTATTAGAACTGTTTAAAGGTGTGAAAACTATTTTGTTAGGTTTTAAAAGTAGATTTTTTTGATTGACTAATCTATTTTCAAATATTTGCATAAAACCTAAAAAAGGACTTGTAGATTTTGCATCTAAAAAAATTGGCTGAGCACTTGTGTCACCAGATTGCAAAACTCTATCAAGTGTAGGTATGAAGCTATCAAAAGCCCTAAATTGCAAAACATCACTTGAATTAATTGTTAACACTTTGGTGTTTACATTGTTTTGAATTACGCTTTTGAACTTTGGAGGTTTTGAAAACGTTTGTGTTTGGCTAAATGCCGTAATGCTAATAAAAGCCACTAATAATAAAAGAATTCTTTTCATTGTATGTAAAATTAAATTGGTTACTAAAAATTAATTTGGGATACTTCCCAGCTGGAAATGTCTTGTGGATCGCCGCCTAAATACCTGCCAAATGGTATAAACGTAGTTTCATCGTTAAGCCAAACATTGGCTACATCGCCTACTTCTAGGAATGCTTCAAAATTGGTTTTGGCTTTAAACAATTGAAAATTTCCAAATTGATAAATTTGCACTTGAGTTAGCAACAACTCGTGAGCATTAGGATCATTAAAGTGATTGTTTATATCGACAAACAAATCATTTAATCCCGATATATTAGCCACTGGAATGTTATCTTCTTTGTGCCAAAAGCTATCCCACGTGTCCCAAAATTGGGCTTGTGATGGTTTGAAACCAGTTTTAAACCAGTTTTTTATTGTTGTTAAACTTACCATTATCCTGTGTATTTTATAAAATGAACTACTCTAAATGGCGACATATTAGTATGGGCTTTGTCTTGACCGCCTGAATTGAAAGTTTCAACATTAACAGATCCTGGTTCATTTGCTTGAATCACATTTGGACCACCCGCAACACCATGTATACCCGTATTTCTTGTTAAGTTATAATTTGGCAATTCTGGTTTGGTTAATTTGTGTTCTCTTTTGCCACCTGTATTGCCTAATATCTCCAATCCGTGATTGGTTTCGTCGGTGCCTTGTGTGTAATTACCATCCATACCTATTGGCAATCTGCCACGTAATGGTAAATATTCTGCCCAACCAATTGGTATTTCTATAGCTGGTCTATCCCAAATCGCAATCATTCCAATAGGTACGTTACTCGCTGGTCTGGATTCTAATATTTCAATTCTATCAATCAAATCTTCAATTAGGCTTTGTTCTGCCTTATCTTCTGTAAGTTCTACAGTAGTTTTTGAACGTTTGAAATTTACCCAAGGAATAGCGCCAACGCCAATGCCAAAAGTGGTATAGCGAATAAAGACTACATCTTTTTCAGAGCCGTCTTTAAACTCTTTTTGGGTAACTTCTTGTACTATAATTACCGTTGTACCAATTTGTCCGCCACGGAATTCCAGCACTTCATTGTTTATAAAAACTGCTCCGTTGCTTACTGTAGAACCCGTAACTATACAACCCGAAATAATGGCAAAATTTCCTGCTAAATGTCCGAGCTCATTGAACACACTCCACGATTTTTGCATTTCGTTAAGCGTTTGGGTTTTAATCGGAAAACCACCGCTTTGATTAAAATTTTGAGTATTCATTATATTGGTTCTATTTTATAGCGTTTGCCCGCTAATTTGTAAAATTTTAATAAATCCTTTAGTTGAAATATGTTACTTTCAATTATTGAAATTGGCACAAAAACAGTAAAGTCAACCCCAGTATTTTCATATTCATCTTCGGTATAAACAAAGAATGTATCGTCTAACCAAGTGGCATCTGTTTCCAGTTCTGTGTATATGTATTCCTGTGGAAATGATGTGCCTAATCCTATATAAATACGCCTCAAACTTGGGTCTAAACTATCGTTTAATACTTTTCGCAATTTGCAAACTTGACCCGTATGATTCAATCGGTACCAGTCGAAATCCCGTTTTTCAATCCAACTATAATAAACCGCATCAATAGGTGTAAATAGACATTGAACGTAAGCCATAAGTATTGTTTTCCGCAAAAATGTGGGAAGCAATAAAATGGCTAATCGGTTATAAACTACTTTATACCACATAGCTTATGTTGTTAAAGTTTTCGACTTCAAAATAACCAGCAACTGGAATTATTTTTACATCTATATTTACAAACGGTGTGAACAAACCTGTTACCAAATCTTTATAACTTGATTGTGCTGAAACTACATGTGCATTTTCAACACCTGGAACATCACGTAAATAATCAATCATATCGTTAATCACTAGCTCACCATCAAAAGGTAAATTTTTCATGTAGGTTTTAATAGCCGCTTCCACAGTTCTGCCACCTGTAAGTATATTATTCCCCAATTCGTCAATGACTAATGGATTGCGATATACACGAATATTCAATGCCAATTTATCAGCGGGATTGTTTACTATATTTATTTTGACACCAGCATAAGCCACTTCACTCATGTAGAATTGAAAGCTTATTATTTGCGTTGTAGTTAATGGAATTAAATTGTCGCCACTTTCACCCGCTATTTTTATGATTAATCGGCTAGATTCTAAGGATTCTTTGACCGAGCAATATTTTATGATTTTTGAAGCTTCAATTTGATCGGTTGTATAACCTGTGTTATCAAATTCGTCATCGTCTGTTAATAACAAAAAACCAAACTGAAATTTTAAAGCCATATTTCGATACCAACGAGCAGTTCCGGGTTTATTTTCGTAAATGGCAGTGTTGACTTGTACGGCATGTATTTCGAATAATTTTTCTAACAATAAAATACTATACGAAACCGCAAAAACAATCAAACGATATATAGCCACCTTACTCGTAGAGTTAAGTGTTGCTAAATTTTCGTTTGCAGTAATTTCTGTAAATATTTGGTTTTGTATTTCGGTTATTGTTCTTGCCATTTTATGCTACTATAAATGTTAATTCGAGTGCCATTTTGCCTATTCCTAAAGTTTCTATTTCAATACCTTCCAAACCAAAAGCAGGAATAATTTGATTGTCGTTGTAATAATTTAAAATTTCTGGATCTGATATTGCATTTATAATTTTCAATTCACTTCCTACAACAATATCATCTGTTATACTTAAATTATTTTGCAAAGCCACGTCCAAATCACTTTGAATCGAACCTGTGTTTTGTAACAGTACGTCCAGAAATGATTGATTATGTAATACTTTTGCCATTTAACTGTTTGTATTTGCTTAGTTCTGTTGTTAGTGCTTCGACTTTTTCTTCTAATTCTCTTAACGAGCTCAAAGTTTCTTTTAAACGAGTGCTTAAATCGTCTACCATTTCACGGTATAGTTTTATTTCTTTTTCGGCTACTTCAAGGCTGTTTATTCTGCCTCGTAAAAACCAAGCGAGTAAACCACCTACTATAATTTTTAAAACGTCGTATATAAAAGGTGTCAAGTTTTCCATATTTAATTATCTTTTAAAAACTGATTAAACCGAGTTTCAATACTCGAGAATTCTGCTGCATTAATTAATGTTGTTGTCGTTCCGTTTATCGTGTCTGGCGTTGTTAAGGCAAAACTCATTGCTTTTATAGCTGCTATTAAATCGGACATCAATCCTTTCAAAGTTTCGTTTTGTTTTTTCAACAAAAAACCATCTTTATCTACTTGAAATGTAACCGATTCAATATCTAAGGCAACGCTTTCAATAGTAGAACAACATTCTACATATAATCTTTTCAAATCCTCGTTAATTGGACTTACCAAAACCCAACTATGTACCGCAGGAAATAAAATGAACTTTGATTTTTCTTCATCAATTACTGATGATAATTGCACATCGGTATATTCTAAAGAACCATCAGAAACTTTACAGGTTGCGTTTGTTTTATCAACAGAAACCACTTTTACCGGAAACGTGTCAACGTCTCTTTTTTTTAAGTTTCTTAATGCTTCCTGCAATTCGTTATTCATAATTATAATTTATTTCCAATACTTACTTTTCGTCTTGCACCACTTAAACCCATTGTTGTCACTACTTTTTTGATAAAATAATTTCCCGATCGGTTGGTGTGCAAATCATCTATAATTTTTGCTTTCATTCCCCTGGTTGCGAATGGTATTAAAAAGCTTTCTACATCGCCATCAAAACCATCATATTTTAATTTTTCAATTTGTGCCGCTGCCATTTTTTCTAATGTGGCTCGGTCAGAAACTACACTCGTTTTAAAGCTTCGTTTTTCGCCATCGGCATCACCAACCTCTACAACATCGCGCTTATTGGTTTTTGGATCAATGTATTCATACTCGACTTTTATGCGACGGTCTTCTTTAGACTTAAATTCTAAATTATTTTGCACCAGGTTATAATTCAAATCATAAACCACTGTTTTACCTATATTGGTTAATTGTTGTAATCCGCAATACAATTCACCTGCATCATTTATAAATGAGGTTAATGACAAATCCTTTTTAAAGCTTTCTAAAACTTGAGCACCGTTAGCATTATTAATAATCCATTTGTCAAGTGGTATATCAGGTATATTGCTAGCTAGCTTTATTTTTGTGCCTTTCACCACCTCTTGTAAAATTTCTTTTACATTAGTTTTTTCCCAGGTTTTAATAATATTGTTTTGACGAAGTTTCCACATATTGTCTTCACAATGTATTTCGACTGGAACTTTTGGACTTATCTTTTTTACAAAACCTGTAAATTCAACTGCTGAATATTTGCCAACATACGCCAATGTTATAGTAACAGTATCACCAACTTTGACCGCTTCTTCAGTAAATTTTTGAACGCCGTTTTGCTTCACGGTAAATCGTGATGGCAATTTGATAATTGCCGTATCGCTTAATTCGTCTACACTTTTTGTAATTTCTACTTCGTGCAATGAATTGAATGTATAATCACCTATTTTAGCTTGAGCATCTAGTACAAACATTATCTTGTGAAATTCGTTTTTTCTTTGTCTTTTTCGTTTAAATCAGCATAGAAATCGGAATCGCTAACTGCTTTAATATTATAACTTTGCACTCCTGAATTGCCTTGCATTTCATCAAAAGAAATGTCTTCAATTACAATTTTGCGGATTCCAAAAAGTTCAAAGAACAAATTACTTTTCACATCCAAAGCTTCATTAACGGCTACTATGTCCAATAGTTCTTGAACCCATTCTGAAGGATAAGCTTGCATGTCTGCCTCGTTATAACATACTCCTTGTATTGTAATATTATAATCCTCAGCGTTTATAAACTCTTTTACTGTACCTTGTCTTTTACTACCCACCGTTGCCGTTTTTACAATAGTTTTTGTTAAACTAATAGAAACTAGCGGCTCGTTTGGAAAATTAAATCGAACGCCTTTATGCATCAAACTGAGTTGCATAAAATACTTTCCGCCTTGTAACTGGTTTTTGTTAATCGCTTTTAGATCAACTTCCTTTTTTTTTCTTTTAACCTGGAGTTTACCATCAACAATTCGACCATCAAACCGAAGTGTCGGAAATGGTGGGCCTATATAATCTATAAGCGGTATTGCCGTTAATCTTTTTAAATTAATGATTGGCATTATCCTGTTTGCATTTGGTTAA
>JANNWD010000181.1:0-1768 GCA_031408315.1 Bacteroidota bacterium | reverse complement strand
CAATCATCTCCCGCAACCAGTCGCCGGATATTTCCTTTGACCGCTCCATCAATCCCTATCGTGGTTGCGAGCATGGTTGTGTCTATTGTTATGCGCGGCCCGCCCACGCCTATATGGGCCTGTCACCGGGGCTCGATTTTGAAAGCAAGCTTTTCATAAAGCCGAACGCGGCGGCTCTCCTCCGGGAGGAATTGACCGCGCCCAAATATCTCCCCTCCACCATTGCATTGGGTGCCAACACCGATCCCTATCAACCCATCGAACGCACCTACCGCATCACGCGCGGCGTGATCGAGGTGCTGGCGGAGTTTCGCCACCCCTTCGGCATCGTCACCAAATCGGCAAGCGTCACCCGCGATCTCGACATCCTGAAACCGCTTGCGGAGCAACAGCTGGTGAAGGTGGCACTTTCGGTCACGACACTTGACCCGAAACTCGCCCGCGCCATGGAGCCCCGGGCTTCAACACCGTCGAAGCGTCTCGCCGCCATCGAGGCATTGGCACGCGCTGGCATTCGCACCGTGGTCATGATGGGTCCGATTATTCCCGGCCTCAACGAACATGAAATCGAAAACGTGCTGAAAGCCGCCCGCAATGCCGGAGCGCTGGAAGCAGGCTACACCATGCTGCGCCTGCCCTTCGAGGTCAGGGATATTTTCAAGGATTGGCTTGTGAAGGAGTTTCCTGACCGGGCGGCAAAAGTCATGGCCCACGTCAAAGATGTGCGGGGCGGCCGCGAGAACGACCCCAATTTCGGCACCCGCCACACTGGCACCGGCCCCCTCGCCTGGACCATTGGTCGCCGTTTCCAACTGGCAACACAACGATTGGGTCTAAATGCGCAGCGTCTGAAATTGCGCACCGACCTGTTTCAGCGCCCCGTTCAGGCAGGCGAGCAGATGGCTTTGTTCTGATTGACTCTCGTTCATCGTCACCCCGGCGAAAGCCGGGGCCCGTACTTCAAACGCCTTGGCTTTCACAAAAATGGGTTCCGGCTTCCGCCGGAATGACGGTTACGGTGATGGTTCAACTTCGGCCAGATATGCTCTAACCCACTCCCACCATGTCCCTGCCCGACTTTTCCCGCGAAACCCGCGCCATCAAAAACGGACTCATTGTCTGCGGCATTGATGAAGCTGGCCGCGGTCCCTGGGCAGGCCCCGTCGTGGCTGCCGCCGTCATCCTTGATCCTCGCAACATTCCCAAGGGCCTCAATGATTCAAAGAAGTTGACGGAAGCGAAGCGCGAAGCCATGTTCGAGCCGATCATGCAAACAGCGCAAGTCGGCATCGGCATAATTTCCGCCAGCCGCATTGATGCCATCAACATCTTGCGGGCAACCCACGAAGCCATGATCGCAGCCGTCCTGGCTTTGCCAATCCAGCCCACACTCGCCCTTGTCGATGGCAACCGCGCCCCGCCCCTGCCCTGCGCAACAGAAACCATCATCGGCGGCGATGCCAAATCCCTCTGCATTGCCGCCGCCTCAATTGTCGCCAAGGTCACCCGGGACCGCTTCATGCGCCAACTCGATCGTCAGTACCCGGACTATCATTTTGCCGCCCACAAGGGCTACGGCACGGCTGCCCACGCTGCAAGCCTCGCACGTTTTGGCCCCTGCCCCGAACATCGAAAATCCTTTGCGCCAATCCGCACCCTTTTCGACCGTTAACCATAGTTAACGGTTTCGATTCACGTCAGGACTCCGAGGACTCATAACCCTCCCACAACAGTGATTCAGTGTGTGAGTGCGTATGATGGGTTATGT
>JANNWD010000180.1:0-18063 GCA_031408315.1 Bacteroidota bacterium | reverse complement strand
AAAAACATTGCTACGACTTGCATGGTTTTTTGTTTTTATTGAGCATAAAAAAAGCCCAGTCATTTTTTAATTGACCGGGCTTTAATTTTTTGTGCAGTTTTGTTACTGCACAAGTATTTTATTACTCGGTCGTTTATATCTTAAATCATTTTCCTTAATTAGCATACTGCTATTATTTACTTGCGGCTTGGCATAGTTGTTACTGCCTTTTAAGCCTGTTGCCCAATGAAATAAATACGATGGCATGCGTTTTGTTTGCATTTTTTTATTTTTTGTTAATAATAAAAAACCCCTGCGATGTAGCAGGGGCTTATGTTATAGTTAATTAATTTTTTAATTATCAGCGTAACATGCCCTGCTATTGTTATAATCCCCCTTCGGACTAAAACAATTCATCGCTTCAATATGTAGTTGTATGCGTAACATGTTTTGTTGTTTTTAAATTTTGTTTTGCAATGCAAAGATGAAATTATTTTTTTGATACTGCCAAATAAATTTTAAAAAATATTTTTGCAACAATAATTCATATCGGCTACAACACTAGTAAAATCAATAGTTGTAGAAGATTAAAAAATATTTTTGTTACAAACATTTGTCCGTTGTGGGGGCATCGTTGTGTCACTCACTTGTACCGACATACCAATTGGGATCTTTTACTGTAGAGTAGAATGTGCAAAAGCAAAGACCTATAAGGTTTTTAAAACCTTATAGGTCTAAAGTAAATTGTACTAATTTGCAGATACTCAAATTCTGCTTCATGAAAAAATCAACAAGGCTATTAAAAATTTATGCACAGCTTCGTAAAGCACCTGTAACTATTGCCTCAATTAATACTTGGGCAAAAAAGAATGATGTACAAATATCTGAGAGAACATTATACAGAGATTTAGCAGAAATAGAAATAATGATGCTGTTAGATAATGAACAAATAGTTGTAGAAGAAGGAGAAAAAAATAGAAAAACTTGGAAAATTGAGCATAAAAAAAGTAGCAATGAATTTACCATTTTCGATATTGATAGTTTTAACTTGTTAACCACATTTGTACCATTATCAATTAAAAAAGCAAGAAAAGAAACCTTTGAAAAAATTGAAACTACTTTTTATAAGCAACTGAGCAAAAGCAAATTTGAAAAAACAATATTTGCTAATAGTAAAGAAATAGCCACAACAAATTTTTACGAACTTGATTATAGTAAAGACTTTCATATCATACTGCAAGATTTTATTTGGGCTATAAAAAATAACAAAAAAGTACAAATACAAAGTATGCTTTATGGAGGCACTACCCATTTTGCATCACAAATATTTCCTTTTACTATTTTACCCACTCAAATTTTATATCATAGAGGTGGTATTCATATTGTAGGGTTGGAACAAGATAGGGAAAAAGTAAAAATTATTTTATTAGAACAAATTGAAACTTATGCTTTAATAAATGAGTTATTTAATATAAAAAAAGTTAAACAAATTGTTGAAACAGAAACCCAAAACAGATTTGGTATTGATGAGAATATAGATGCTAAAACCTACAACATTAAATTAGAATTTTCGGCACTTACGGGCAGTTTTGTAAAAAATCAACATTGGCACAGTAGCCAAAAATTTGTGCACCAAAAAAATGGCAACTACTATTTGTTTTTAAAATGTGGCATAAGTAGAGAACTTGTAGGTTGGATATTTCAATGGATGAATAATGTAAAAGTTATTTCTCCTGCAAAACTTACAAACCTTGTTACACAAAAATATACTGACTGTAAAAATCTCTACAATACAAAAAACACTTTAGCCTCTTCAAATAGTTTTAGAGCTAAACAGAGGGCAAAAGTTGATTGACAGAATTTGGCAGGGTGAGGGTGTAGGTTTGTTAGATGAAAATCATAACTACGTATTACATCTACCAAAATTGGGTTGCTCACCATAATTCAGGCAAAATTCATATTTCATCTTGCAGTTTTTGTAAAAATGGTCAAGGTAGAGATTTGACTGAAACTGAAAAGGAAGTAGGCAAAAGTGGAGTTTGGATAGGTCCTTTTTCATCATTTGAACTTGCTAATGAATATTTAGAAAAGTTCAATTTTATAGAAACATCAAACTGTGAAAACTGCATAAATTAAACATAACTATGAATAAACTATTGACAATTTGTATGCTCAGTTTTTGTTGCAACATTGTTACAGCACAAAATATTAAATTAGATTACATTAAGGATAATGAAATTGGAAAATTTTATAAAAACTCGGCGGATATGTACGCTGCTATGAGTGCTCAGACGAATTATGCTAAAAATGCGACTGAGTCTAATGAAGGAAAACATATAGCCATCATGGATAGCCAATGCGACAATTTGTTTTTTAAGATTAATGGTAAAGTGGAAAAATTGATTTTAAAAGGTAAAAGATGGTTTAAGTATGCAAACTCAAATTATAAAATTACATTTCAACGAGGCAAAGGAAATAATAAGTTTGGAGATGAAACAGAATTGGGAAATATCACAATATTCGAAATTAAAACTAATCAGAAGTTAGTGATAAATTATTATCTTTTAAATATTGTTGATTAATTACCCTAGAATGAATTTACGATTATTACATATCCTGTTATTCTGCTTATTCACAAGTTGTATAAGTTGTAAATCCCAATCTTTAACATCAAACAATACTATCAATTCATCTCTACCTGAAATTGTATTAGATACAATATTGAAAAACGTAAATATAAATGACTCTTTTTTTGACATAATTGTACAAAGAGATAAATATGATGAAAACTTTAAAGTTTTTACCAAAGATGAAAATAACTATGAGTTATTTAGTTTTTTTCAATCCCCAGTTACAATTTCGATTAAAGACATTAAGGGTCAAAATGTTATTTTCCATAAAAAAATTGTACCGGATTTTGATGACTATCCTTTTATAAACTTAGAATTTAAAAAAGCTACTAAAAATAAAAGCGACGAAGGTAATTTATTTTTAAATCTATCAAAACACTACGGAGGTTCAAGTGCAAATGAATCTTTATACTTCATATCTTTAATTGAGAATAAAATAGTTTTTAAAAAATTAGAAAATTTCAAAAGTGAGCTTTCCTATTTTGTAGAAACAGAGAGTGGAGATGCTGTATATATTTTAACTGGTATTTGGGAAAAAGATGAAAATGAAACTCACTTTGGTGTACATCGTTATCAAATTACTAAATATTATCTCAATGGGGAAAATAAAGGGCAATCAACAGAACCTCAAGTAACTTCTTATAAGTATGCCCTTCCTGAAAAATATGCTGATGCTGTTAAAACATTAGAATTAATAAAAAATAATGACCCCGATATTAAATTTGAGTAAATGGAATAATAGATTTCTCTCTCCGTTCAAAATGACAAAATATTTTCAAAACAACTTCCCCTGCCCACCCGGTACTCTAAATTTTGTTGTGTCTAAACTCCATTCCTCAGCGTTCATGTTGTATAGTTTTCCGTATTTTTTGTATTGCTGTGCTACCATATTGGCAATGCTGCCTTCGCCTCTCATACGTACGCCCCATCGGGTGTCGTTTACTTTTCCATCGTGGCTTTGCTCAATTAAATGCCACACTTTATCGGCATGGTTAGGAAAGTTTTTATACAACCAATCATGAAATAAAAATTTTATTGCACCATTTAATCGTATAAAAGTGTATGCCGTAAAAGTGGCTCCGTTATCGGCGGCAGCTTGCATTATGCGTTGCATTTCATGTTCGTTTAGGCCAGGTATCATGGGGCCCATCATTATACCCATACGTACGCCAGCTTTGCTTAATTCGTTTATTACTTTTAATTTTTGTTTGGCAGTGGTTGTACGTGGTTCCATGGTTCGGCGTAAATCTTCGTTAAAACTTGTTATAGAAACCATGGCACTTACAATTTTTTTCTTGGCCATTTCTTGCAACACATCTTTGTCTTTTAGTATCCAACTATTTTTAGTGAGTATGCCAACAGGTTGGTTAAATTCGTTGCACACTTCTAGCAAACCTCTTGTTAATCGGTATTTTTGTTCGGCTGGTTGGTAGCAATCGGTATTGCCGCTTAGCATAATTGGTGTAGCATCCCATTTGGGGTGCATTAAAAATTTACGCAGCAGTTGTGGGGCATTTTTTTTGATGATTATTTTTTGCTCAAAATCTAACCCAGCACTGTAACCCCAGTATTCATGCACATTACGGGCATAGCAATATATGCAGCCATGCTCACAACCAGCATACGGATTCATGCTGTAACTCATACCTACATCTTTACTTTCTACTTTATTTACAATGGTTTTGCTTTGCTGCTCTATGTATTGTGTGGCTTTGTTTGTGGCTTCCCAATCGTCAATGCCTTCTATATGTTCTTGTGTGCTTTCGTTTTTTATAAAACGATTTTTGGTGTTGAATTGTGCACCTCGGCCTGCAAGATATTGCACTGTTTCTTGTTGTGGTTGGGTGGAGACTTTGTGGTGGTCTTGTTTTAGTTTGTTATTTTCCATTGTTCATTTTTTTATTTTATTTATTATTTACTTTTTGCCTTGACGCAAAAAGTAACAAAAAAGTCAAGGCAGGAACGAATACAGACCGTTCCTGCCGAACAGCTATGTGCATCGGTTGTACTTTTGTGGCTTCGGCATCGGTAATCCTACTCTTAGGTGCAATCTGTATGCTGAATTTCATTTTTCTTTTTATTGGAGTGATTGAGTTTTTAAAAATTGTTTTGAATTTAAAGGGTTGAACAAAGATTTATTGTACAAGAGTGCGACGCCAATGAAGCTTAATAGAATTAATAAAGCTTGGTACATAAATATTTTTTTATTTTATTCTTACTTAACCGCCGTCAGGGTTTGCAACCGCTGACGGGGTTGTGAGTCCGCTGACGGGGTTAGGCGAAAAGTTCTCCTTGTGTTGTTGCTACTGGCAAGTTTTCAAAATTAAAACGTTGTACTATTTCGTATTTTAATTGCCCTACTGGTCGTTTTAAAAGTAACATACCATCTGCAATAAATTTTGCGGTAAAATTTTTGTGGCTATACTCTAGCCAACCTTTTTCGTATTGCCATGGTAATAATTTTCGGGCAATGGTAATATGTGGCTCTAGCATAAAGTGTGGTTTGTTATCGTCGTTTAATTTCATGAGTTTTTGTGCATGGGTTCGTATTTGTTTTACCAAATTTTGTATGGGCATTTTGCTGGTTACATTTATATATATGGTGTGTGCCGGAAAACTGCCAAAATCTTTTAACTCTATTTTTATGGGATGATAACCCATGGCAATTATTTTTAGGCGATTGATAATTCGTTCTTCTAATAATTGGTACTGCATAAAATTGATAAGGGGAAGATGTGGTTTGCCCCACTTAGCAGTTTGGGCTTGGTAGCTGTTAAAAAAATCGTTTTTTACGGCGGTTATTTTATTCCGTAATTCTTCGTGGGGATTTAGTACCACCAAGTATTCGTACACTTTATAACCGGGTATGGTGTTGCTTAAATTTTTCATGTTGATAAATATTTATGGTTACTAAATTTGTTAGCTAAATAATTTAGCGTAAATTTACTAAATATTTTAGATATTAAAATTAATTTTTTATGGAAGTGGAAAAGTTTTTTGGCAGCAGTTATACCGGTACTAAACAATTTACGCAGCATAATGTGGCTACAGCAAATGCTAGTGGCTTTGGTGCTGCGGCAGATGATTATGCCGAACGGGGCATTGACTTAAACGAACAACTGATTCGTAATAAACCTGCTACTTTTTTTATGAGAGTTAGCGGTATAAGTATGATTAATGCTGGCATTTACAATGGCGATATTGTTATTGTAGATAGAAGTATTAAACCCGTAAATGGCAAAATTGTAATTGCTGTTATTGATGGCGAAATGCTTATACGACGTTATGAAAGAACGATGAATAGCTTGCGGCTAGTGCCGGAAACGCCAAAACTTTCGGCTATTGATGTGAGTGAGTTTATGGATTTTAAAATATGGGGTGTGGTGATTTGTGTTATAAGGACTACCCCCTAGCCCCCTAAAGGGGGGAATTGGTTCTTTTAGAATTAGATATATTTTCTTTTACTAATTACTTCTTTTACAAACTATGGATACTAAAAATTTGTTTGAAAATACTCAGGCTGAAAGTTCCCCCTTTAGGGGGCGGAGGGGGTTTAAAGCCATTGTAGATTGTAACAGTTTTTATTGCAGTTGCGAAAGATTATTTAAACCAGATTTAGATAATAAACCTGTTGTTGTATTAAGCAATAACGATGGCTGTATTATAAGCCGAAGCGATGAAGCTAAAGCATTTGGTGTACAAATGGCTGGGCCGTATTTTTTGGCAAAGCCATTAATTGAAAAACATAACGTAAGTGCTTTTTCATCTAATTATAATTTGTATGGCGATTTAAGTTGGAGGGTAATGGAAACCTTACGCATACTTTTGGGTAAACAAAATGTAGAAGTATATTCTGTTGATGAAGCCTTTTTAAATTTAGATGAATTTGCTGAAAGTGATTTACAACAAGTAGCATTAAATATTAGAGAAACAGTTGAGCTGTGGACTGGTATAAAAGTATCGGTAGGCGTTGCCCCTACAAAAGTGTTAAGCAAAGTGGCTAATCATCTTGCAAAAAAAAATAAAATAGCTACACAATGTTGTGTGGTATTAGATACTAAAGAAAAAATTACTAAAGCTTTACGAGATACGCCCATTGGCGAAGTGTGGGGCGTTGGGAGGCAGTATGCACAAAAATTAATAGAAATAAATGCCGTTTTTACAGCTTACGATTTAACCAAAAAAACAGAAGAGTGGGCACAAAAAAATTTGGGTGGTGTAGTGGGTGTTCGTTTGGTAAAAGAGTTAAAAGGAATACCTGCTATTGAAATGGATAAACAATTAGTTGAAAAAAAAATGATTGCTACCACCCGAATGTTTGGCAGCCCAGTAAAAGATATTAAGGATATAAAAGAAGCTGTGGCAACCTACACTAGCAGAGCAGCAGAAAAGTTGCGGAGGCAACAAAGTGCAGCAACTATTATTAGCATTTTTGTAGTGCCAAAAGAACAAAGCAATAACACACATTTTAGGCATGGTCCAACAGTAAGCACATACATTACATTGCCCATAGCAACATCTGCCACTAACGATTTAATAAAACCTGCCGTACAATTGGTAGATAAATTATACGAAAAAGGAAGGCTGTATAAAAAAGCTGGCGTAATACTTAGTGGGCTTGTACCTAATACAACCATACAAGGAAATTTATTTGTAACAGAAAAAAATAACAGTAAAAGATTTTTGATGGATATGATTGATAACATCAATTTTAGCCAACGAGATGATGTGCTAAAATTTGCAGCAAGCGGCACTACAAAAGATTGGAAAATGCGGATGGAATTACGTAGCCCAAGATATACAACAAGGTGGGAAGAGATGTTTGTGGTGAAGTAAACCTCAATCGCTAAAGAAGCTTAAAAATCTTTATCCTCTTGACATTGTTCTGAATTAAAAAATGTAAAAACTTGTATAGCTTTTTGTATTACTAAAAACTAATCAAACAAATTTTTTTGTTCAGTAACAAATATTGGCTTTATCAAATTTAATCCTAATTCTGTATTCATTTTATCTACTAAATAAACAGTAAGCTCTGGTGATGTAGCTTCATCATGCATGTGCATGAAAAAATAAATTTCTTGTAACCCTCTATCTAACCAGTTTTTCATCCGCTCTATCCAAGCATCGCATCTAGTATAATCACTTGGGTGTAAACTATTACCAACATATCTAATAAAAACTTTAGGCACAGTTAAATACATGTGAGCACAATCTCTTCTGCCAGCAGTATCGGTAATTACAATACCAATATTCATTGCTGCAAGTGTAGCCATTAACTCTTGTTGAATATCTTTTTTTGAAAACCAATCTGGATGACGAACCTCTACAAAAAATTGCAAGTCGGTTGGTAATGTTTTTAAGTAATCAAATAATTCTTGTTTTCTATTTGGAGAAAATGTTTCACTTACTTGTATAAAAATTGGCCCAAGATGTTTACCAAAAGCCATTACCCCTTTTAAAAATTCATCCGTAATATTTTCTTTCCCTTTTAAACTACCAAAATGCGTAATGCCTTTATACATTTTTGGGCAAAATAAAAATTGTTTTCCTTCTGCTTTTTCTACCCATTTGTTTATTGCAACTTCATCATAAACCTTGTAGTGTGTAGCATTTAATTCAATGCTATTATAGTGTTGCACATAATGTTGCAAAAACTCTTTATCTTTTGTTTTGGGTGGATAAATTTTACCAACCCATTCTGTTCTGCCCCATTTAGCACAGCCTAAAAACACTTTAGGATTTTTGGTAGATTTTCCTGTTAAAATTGTTTTATTAAAAACAGGTTCTTCTGGTAAAGAAAAATCTATAGTATTCAACTCTGTTTCAGCCACTCTTCCAAATTCCATAATAGATATTTATGCAAATTTACAACTACAATTTTTTATGATAACAATAAAATAACTTGGCCATAATTAGCTTAATTTTAATTTACATAAGATAACAGTATGCAACAAGCACAATTTGGAATGATTGGTTTAGGAACTATGGGCAGAAACTTGGTATTAAACCTTGCCGACCATGGCATAGCCGTTTGTGGCTACGATAGAAATGTAGATCAACAAAAAAGATTATTAGAAGAAGGGAAAGACAAGCCTATACAAGCTGCAGCATCTATGCAAGAATTTGTAAATAGTTTGGCTACCCCACGAAAAGTAATGATGCTGGTGCCAGCAGGAAAAATTGTAAATGCAGTGATAGATGAAATTACTCCGTTGTTACAAGCTGGCGATATTTTAATTGATGGTGGCAACTCACACTTTACCGATACAGATAAAAGAATTGAACGGTTAAAAAATACAGGCATACACTTTACAGGTATGGGTGTAAGCGGCGGCGAAGATGGTGCAAGGCTTGGGCCAAGCATGATGCCAGGAGGTAATGCAGATGGATATGCCGAATTAAAGCCTATTTTAGAAAGAATTGCTGCACAATCTGTTGAAGGGCCTTGTGTTACTTTTATAGGAAATGGTAGTGCTGGGCATTACACCAAAATGGTTCATAATGGTATTGAATATGCGATAATGCAATTGATAAGTGAAGTATATGCTATTTTAAAAAATGTGGGCGGTTTAACAAATGATGAACTACATGAAACTTTTGCAAATTGGGATAAAGGAAAACTGCAATCTTTTTTAATAGAAATAACTGCTAAAACTTTTTTACAGGTAGATGATGTTGACCATAACAGAAAATTAGTAGATGTAATTTTAGACAGAGCTGGGCAAAAAGGTACAGGCATGTGGACAAGCAACAGTGCGTTAGAACTGCATGTGCCCACACCTACAATTAACGACGCAGTTACGGCAAGAGATATTTCTGTATATAAAAAAGAAAGAGTACAAATTGCAACATTTAATACAACTACTACAATAACTAATGTAGATAAAATTAGATTGACTAATCAATTACATGATGCGTTGTATTTTGGGATTGCAGCAAGTTATGTACAAGGTTTACATTTATTAAGTAAAGCTTCAGAAGCCTATAATTACCAAATTAATATAGCAGAAGTAGTTCGTATTTGGAAAGGTGGGTGCATTATTCGTTCAGCAATTTTAAATAATATTCGTAAAGCATATTTACAAAATAATGTATTAATCAATTTATTGTTAGATGAAGAGTTTTATAAACAATTAATTACAAATAGACAAGCGTTAGTTGATGTGTTGAAATGCAGCATGGATAACAATATTGGCACACCTTGCCTAAGCAGTAGTTTACATTATGTTGATATGTTTAGTACCGCAAGGCTATCCTCTAATTTAATACAAGCACAACGAGATTTTTTTGGAGCACATACGTATGAACGTACAGATAAAGAAGGAAATTTTCATACCGATTGGAATTAATTAAAATTCAATCAAGCTAATTAAGAAAAGGTAGTTATTGTAATAAAATAATAAAAATGGCAAAAGAAAAAAGCATTATACAACCTGCAGCAATAATAATTTTTGGCGGCACAGGCGATTTAACTAAACGTAAACTTATACCAGCATTATACAATCTTTATTTAAGTAAGCACTTACCAAAAAAATTTAGTATTTTTTTATTGGGTCGTAACGAAGATAAAACCGAACAGTATAAACATGATTTATTTGATGGAATAAATCAATTTTCGAGAACAGGAAAACCCGATGATGTAAATTGGAAAACATTTAGCGATAAAATTTTTTACCAGCAAGGGAATTTTTTAGAAGATAGTACATACAATATTTTAAAAAAAGAATTAGATGCTTTTGATAAAAAAAATAAACAACGTTGCCTACGTACTTTTTATTATGCTATTGCTCCACAATTTATAGAGGCGGTATCCGAAGGGTTATATAAAACAAAACTTTGTAATCAAATAAAAAATGATAGAATAGTTGTAGAAAAACCTTTTGGTACTGATTTAGCTACTGCACAACATTTAAATAAATTTTTACAAAAACGTTTTTCCGAAAAACAAATATTTAGAATAGATCATTATTTAGGAAAAGAAACGGTACAAAATATTATGGCATTTCGTTTTGCCAACACTGTATTTTCTCCAATTTGGAATAATAAATTTATCGACCATATACAAATATCTTTATCGGAGCAAGTAAGTGTGGGTAAACGTGGCGGTTATTATGATGGTAGCGGAGCTTTAAAAGACATGATACAAAATCATATTTTACAATTACTTTGTGTGGTAGCAATGGAATGCCCCACAAAATACGAAGCTGAGCCAATACGTAATGCCAAAGCAACTGTATTAAAAAACATCAAACCATTTACTACGAAAGATGTTTTTAAAAATATAGTAAGAGCCCAATACACTAGCGGTAAATTAAATGAACAACCACAACAAGGTTATTTACAAGAAGAAAATATTGCACCAAATAGTACCACCGAAACGTTTATTGCAGGTAAATTTTTAATTAACAATACTAGATGGAAAGGTGTACCATTTTTTTTAGCCACAGGAAAATGCTTACCTAAACAAGCCTCAGTAATTATGATTCAGTTTAAAGATTCGCCATACAAAATTTTTAAAGATGATTTAATTGCAAATCGTTTATTAATTAGCATACAGCCAGACCAAGAAATTAGTTTGCTGTTTGAAAGTAAAGTGCCTGGCGTACAAATGAAATTAAAACCGGTTGAAATGGATTTTACTTACAAAGAATCGTACACCGAGGCTGTGCCTGAAGCTTATGAAACATTACTTTTAGATATTTTAGATGGAGATGCCACTTTATTTATGCGTAGCGACCAAGTAGAAGCAGCATGGAAAGTGGTGATGCCCATACTTAATGCATGGAAAAAGCATCCTAAAAAACAATTATTAAAATATACTGCCAGCACTTGGGGACCAACAGCAGCAACAACTTTGTTAAACCCTTTTTCAACAAAATGGGTGGTATTGCCTAAAGTAAAAAAATAAAATGCCAGCAAAAAATATAAAATTAATATGGCCAAATGCTACTGAATTATATAATGCTGCTGCACATTTAATTGTTACCGAAAGTAATAAAGCTATTGCACAAAAAGATTATTTTACTATTGCACTAAGTGGCGGCATTACACCTAAGACGTTGTATAAATTATTGGCAACCCCCTTGTTTGCAAAAAATATAAATTGGAAAAAGATTTTTATTTTTTTTAGCGACGAACGCTTTGTACCAGATACTAGCGAAGAAAGTAATTACAAAATGGCTTACGATACCTTACTATCAAAAATACCTATACCCAAAAAAAATATTTTTGCTGTCCCTACAAAAAATATAACCCCACAGCAATCTGCTAAAAATTATGAAGCCTCTGTTAAAAAGCATGTTACTGCAAAGCATCCGTTTGATATTATTTTATTGGGGATTGGCGATGAAGGTCATACAGCTTCTTTATTTCCAAACAGTCCGTTACTTAAAGAAACTAAAAAATGGGTACAACATATTTTTGTTGCCGAAAAAAATATAGAACGAATAACGCTTACATTACCCTTAATTAATAAGGCCAACAACATTTTATTTTTAGTAAGCGGCGTAGGCAAAGCTGAAATTTTAAAAACAATTTTTTCTACTGAAGGGAAAAAATTACCTGCTGCAATGGTGCTACCAAAAGGCAATTTATTTTGGATGATGAATGAAGATGCTGCTAGGCTACTTTAGGTTTTTTCTCTTTTAGTTTTTCGTAAATAACTACGTTCATTAAAATTAATAACATTCCGTAAAAAATATCTTCTACAGGAATGGTATATATACGAGTATTAAAATTTTCTGCATGATTATATCGTATAATAGGTAAAGCTGTTAAAAAACCATTTACTATTAAAAAAGGTATTAAGCAAATGGTATAACTAACTAAAAATGAAAGTGCATCAAACGATTTAAAGTGTTTACGGAAAAGATAAAGTGCCGTAATAAAAATAAAATTAAAAATAAACGTGTAGCAAGTATATTGCTGTTGGTTAAATAAAATGCCTAATACCAAAAAAATAATAGCCATTGATAATAAAATTAAATCGGCAAGTGAATTATTTTTTAAATTAGGAAAATAACATCTTATGCACTCGTAAATAAATAAACAGCAATAAGGTACAATAAAGAAAAATAAAATTTCTTCTATTGGTAAATTATATAAATAAATGCCAACATTATAATCTGTATTAAAACTCCAAATGCCTTTGTACGTAAAATAGCTATCCCACATAATATAAAATAATGTTGGAATCAGCATAGCTTTAAAAGCAAATTTCCATTTGGTGTAAAAGGCAACTTTTTTATCGAAACTTAAAGCTAGCGGACCTGCTATTGAGGCTACGAGTATTATAAAATATGTAAAGTGGTTTTGCAATTTAATGGAAGTATGAATTTTGCAGGCTGAGTAAAGATTTATTGTACAAGAGTGCGACGCCAATAAAGCTAAATAGAAATTGTACCGCTTGGTTCATAAAATAAACTTCTTTTTCTAAATACTAAATTAATTATCTATTCCTTAATTTATCTGCCTTAACTTTTTCCCAATACTTTTTTGCTACCCAAAGCATTCCAAAACTTTCCCCTTGCTCTTTGCCTAAATGTTTGTGGTGCATTTTATGAGCCCATCGTATTGTTTTTATGTATGAGTTATTGCTTCTACTAAACCACTTTATTCGTTGATGAATTATTACTTCATGTACAATAAAATAAGCTAATCCATACAATGCAATACCAAAGCCAATTGCAGCCATCCAATATAATTTATTTTGTAAGCCCATCATTATACACAACCAACTTGGTATAGCAAAAATTAAAAAGAAGACATCATTTTTTTCCCACACATGCCCTGTTGGTTTATGATGATCTTCATGCAAGTACCACAAAAAGCCATGCATTACAAAACGATGTGTACACCATGTAATACCTTCCATTAAAAAAAATGTACCAAGTGTTGTTGCTATAAAAATTATCCAACTCATAAAAAAGTGCGTAATAGTAAAAAAAACATTGCCTGTATCATTAACAAATGTATGGCAAATTTGTTTTGCTTATTAAAATTACAAAAGTGGAAAACAGTTAATAATCCGCTACTTATCACCAACCAACAAATGTAATTATAGAAAGGAATAGCATCCGATTTCCATTGCCAGTAGCCAAGTTTAACGGCAACAGGTTCCATAATCCAATCTAAAAAAACAGCTAAAGTAGCCCCGTCAAAAATAACTGAAATAGCTTTTAAAGATTTGGGAGGAGTTGCAGTTTCTTGTGCTAGTTTTTTGATAGCCTTTTGCAATAAAGTATACGTACTTATACCACAACAATATATTACTAAAAACCAATTTACTCCAATTATTAAAGGCACATTTTTAAACTGTATACCCAATATTTTACCGTAACTATATTCGCCAAAAAGTAATGCAGTATTTACACCAATAATTTCCACCACAATTCCAACAATAATTGCTATTAGCATAAAGCTATAGAAAAATTTATTTTTTTCTTTTTGAGTATAGATGATTAGAACGAAAGATAAAAGTAAATTTATTGGAGTGGCGCTAATAAAAAAAGGATGCTTAAAAAGCACTATTCCTACTAAGCCAATTAGGTGAAAAAAAACAGCAATTGCTGTTGCAATTTGGTTTTTAGAAAAGCTATTAAAAGATATAATTGCGTTAATGACTTTTTGTTTTAGATTGAATTAATTCGCTTACAATTTTTGCACTTTTTAAACAAAGCGGTATACCACCACCAGGGTGTACACTACCACCACAAAAATATAATTGCTTAATATTTGATACATAATTAGAGTGACGAAAAAATGCAGCCAACTTACTATTGCTGCTTGTTCCATACAAACTACCCATGTAAGAATTTGTTTTATTCTCTATTTCAGTAGGGTCCAGCATTTCTTCTACCTCTATATATTCTTCAATAGTTGTGGTTAAAATTCTATTTATTTTTTGTACAATAATTGCCTTTGCTTGTTGTTTAATTTGTTCCCAATTTTGCCCAACATTCGCTGGTGCATTTACCATTACAAACCAATTTTGCTTACCTGTTGGTGCTTGTGTTGGTTCTTCGGTAGATGTTATGTTTATATAAATAGTAGGGTCGATGTAGAATGTGCCCTTTTTAAACAAACAATCAAACTCTGCCTTGTAATTATTGCTGAATAAAATATTATGCAATTGCAATTCGGTAAATTGTTTTTTTATTCCCCAATAAAAAACTAATGCACTACTACTTCGTTCTTGCTTTAGTACTTTGTTTGCTTTAAGACTATTCTGTAGTAAATTTTTGTATGTAAAATAAACATCTACATTACTTACAATTAAATCGGCATAAATATTTTTATTATCAACTACAATTCCTTTTGCCTTTCCATCATGTTGAATTATTCTTTCTATCGGTGTATTAAATATAAATTCAACGCCAACTTTTTGTGCTAATTTAACCAAGGCATTAGTTATGTTTACCATTCCACCCTTAGGATAAAAAACGCCTTCGTTCATTTCTATGTGTGGAATTAAACTTAGCATTGCTGGTGCCTTGTATGGGTTGCTCCCATTGTATGTGGCAAATCGGTTAAAAAGCTGTACTGCTTCTTCGCTTTTAAATTTTGATGAATTGTGTTTATGTAAAGTTTTAAAAATATGGCTAAATTTTACTGTTTTAAAAGCAGTAAATATATTTTTATTAATCCATGTTTTGCGTTTATGTAAAGAGTTGTTTAAAAATATTTCGCCTATATTATTATATAATTTTTTTGAAGAGGATAAATAGTTTTGTAGTACAGTTTGGCTTTCGCCTAATTGCTCTTGTAATTCATTTGCAAAATCATCTTTATTGGTAAAGGCATTTACAATTTTACCGTTTTCATAAAAATATTTGCAAGCAATATTTACAGGTGTGTAAGTAAAATAATTTTTAATTGGTTCATTTGCTAATTCGAATAATTCAATAATATTTTGTGGTTGTGTAAATAAAGATGGACCTGAATCAAAATGATAGCCTTGTTTTTCAAAGGCGGCTAATTTGCCGCCGGCATAACTATTTTTTTCGTACACACACACTTTATAACCTTGCAACTGCAAACGTATTGCTGTAGCTATTCCTGCAACTCCACTTCCTATTATTATTGCTGTATTACTTTGCATGAGGTTTTAATGTGCAAATGTATTTTATAATTAGCTATTTACTACTTTCTTGCAAATAAGATTTTACCAAGGGTAATGCAATCTTAAACCACTCGGTATATTTTATTGGGTAAGTTATTATTTCGTATTCTATTTCGGCAATTGTTTTGTAGCAATAATCTTCCACCTCAACTGCCGTAGGCAAAATATTGCCATTATAATTGCCAATAAAAACATGGTCGTACTCATGTTCAGTTAAGCCATTTTCAAAACTAGCTTTGTAGGTAAAATCAAAAGCTTTTTGTAAGGGTGTTGTAAAACCCATTTCTTCTTTTAGTCTTTTTTCGGCAGCTGTTTGTATTTGCTCCCCAATGTAGGGATGGCTGCAACAAGCATTTGTCCACAAACCCCCGCTATGATATTTTTGTATGGCTCGTTGCTGTAAAAGCATTTTACCATCTTTATTAAAAATAAATACACTAAAAGCTCTATGTAGTAACCCTTTTAGATGTGCTTCCATTTTTTCGGCAACACCAATTGGTTCATCGTTTTCGTTTACTAAAATAAGTTGCTGCAAAGTATTATAGCATATTTAATTGAGTACGTACACCTGCTTTTGCTAAAATAAATGCTTTGTAATAATCAGGTATTCTTATACGGGTTTCTAAAATTTTTGTAGGTTGCGTTTTCTTTATTTTTTTAAATAGAGATAGGTAATATTTATATGCTACATAAACACCAAACCTAGCTTTACTAGGTAATTGTAAAATACCTTGATAAGCATGTGCAAAATCTGCAGCAATCTCTTCCTCAATTTTATTTTTCATTGATGGTGTAAAATTATTAAAGTCTACCCCAGGAAAATAGGTACGGCTCAATTGCTCGTAATCGGCTTTTACATCTCTTAAAAAATTTACTTTTTGGAAAGCTGCACCTAAAGCTTGTGCACTTGGCTTTAATTTTTTATACTCGGTTGGGTTGCCTTCGCAAAAAACATACAAGCACATTAAACCAACAACCTCGGCACTGCCATAAATATATTCATCGTAGCCAGCACTATCGTAGTTAGATTTACTTAAATCAAATTCCATACTTTTAAAAAAAGCATCTATTAAATGTGTGTCTATTTGGTATTTGTTAACGGTAGTTTGAAAACTTTGTAAAATGGGATTTAAGCTTATTCCTCTTTTAATAGCATTATAGGTTTCTGTTTTAAATTCTGCCAATAATTGTTGTTTGTTAAAGCCATGAAAAGTATCTACAATTTCATCGGCAAAGCGTACAAAACCATAAATATTGTAAATTGGTGTACGTAAACTTTTATGCAACAATTTTATGGCACTACTAAACGAAGTACTGTACAATTCAGTGGTTATTTTACTGCACTGCTCACTTGTGTTATAAAACAATTCAATCATTATATTAATAAATATACTCTATTTTTCTAAATATTTTATTACTTCTTTAGCCACAACTTCGCCACTTATTAAACTTGGCGGCACACCTGGCCCTGGTACCGTTAACTGACCAGTGTAAAACAAATTTTTTACTTTTTTACTTTTACAACTTGGTTTTAAAACTGCTGTTTGCATTAGTGTATTTGCTAACCCATAAGCATTACCTCTAAACGAATTATAATCATCTACGAAATTACTTACCGAGTAAGATTTTTTATAAACAATGTTGTCTGTTATCTTTTCTCCAATCCTTTCTTCGTATCGCTTTACAATTTTTTCAAAATAACTGTTTCTTATTTCTTCTGTATCGCCCTGTAAACCTGAGGCTATAGGTATTAAAAAAAATAAATTTTCACAACCTTCTGGAGCCGTTGTTTTATCGGTAACGCTTGTTACGCTTACATAAAACAACGGATCCGAAGGCCACATTGGTCTGTCATATATTTCTTTGCCATGTATTTCAAAATTAGTATCAAAAAATAATGAATGATGCAATACATTTTTTAATTTTTTATTTACACCTACGTAATATAATAAACAACTTGGTGCCATTATTCTTTTGTTCCAATATTCGCTGCTATAAGTTCTACAATTTTCGGTCAATAATTTTGTTTCTGTAAAATGATAGTCGGCAGCACTAATTATAACATCGGCATTGAAGCTTTTAGGAATTGGCAGTTGGCATTTGGTAGTAATCGATGTGGCAATTGCATTTTCAACATTAATTTTTTTCACATCGCAATTAAACTCAAATTTTACCCCTAGCTCTTTTGCCAAACTATACATTCCTTCTACAATTTTATACATGCCGCCTTGCGGATACCAAGTACCCAATTTAACATCGGCATAATTCATTAAACTGTACAGTGCAGGAGTATTTTGCGGTAACGCTCCTAAAAACAGTACTGGAAACTCCATT
>JANNWD010000179.1:0-5373 GCA_031408315.1 Bacteroidota bacterium | reverse complement strand
ATTTGCGGATATACCTATGATACTGTTATTGCAAAAAAAAATGATTATTGTAGAGCCTATTTTAAAGGGTATTATAACAAAAAAAGAAACGATTTTTATGTACAAGGCATTAGATTTTTAGAAAACTCTGGAGGACATTTCTTAACTACATTAAATTTTAGCTATCTTTTGGAAAATGATAAAGAATATTTAGTACAAGAAGAATCGTTGGAAGAAAGAATAAGGAAAATACAAGACGGCGATACAACTAAAACAATAAAATTGCTTAAAGTATCCAATACTCCTTCGCCTTATTTAAAAGAAGTTTACAAACCTTGTACAGAAGATTCTTTACCTACGTTGAAAAAAGACACTACCCCTATCAAACTAATTACAAGAGTATTAGTAGATAGTACTTTTATTTCAAAACTTAAGGCTAAAAAAAATGATACACTACTGGTTATAAACAAGCCCACAATTGAAAAACAAGTAATAGAAAGGAAGAACAAACTAATTAAAACCATTACAATTACTAGTCCTACTTTGCTAATAACTATGTACGACAATGCTATTGTAGATGGCGATACAATTTCTGTATTTCATAATGGCAAATTAATAGTATCTCATCAACTATTAAGTGAAAAAGGAATTGATATTACAATAGAGCTATCGAAAGAAAAGCCTCATCATGAAATTGTACTTTTTGCCCATAACTTAGGAAGCATTCCACCCAATACTGCCTTGTTAGTAATTACTGCCGGAAAAGAGCGTTACGAACTTAAGGCTTCGGCAAGTTTAACCGAAAACGCCACATTAATTTTTGAGTATGAGCCAAAGGAATAAGTAGTATTGCTGAATTGATTTTGTTTATTTTTGTAACTAATGTCTACAATTACAACCAATATTAATTTAGCTGTACAAGCATTGCAAAACGAAGATATTATTGGCTTTCCTACAGAAACGGTGTATGGCTTAGCTGGTAATGTTTTTAGCGAAAAAGCCATAAAAAAAATATTTGAAACTAAACAGCGACCATTTTTTAATCCGCTTATTGTACACATAAAAAGTATGGATTATTTAGAGGTAGTTGCAAAAAATATTCCGCCAAAAGCCATTTTATTAGCCCAGCATTTTTGGCCAGGGGCCCTAACGCTTTTGTTAGATAAAAAAGATACTGTACCTAATATTGTTACGGCTGATAAACAAACAGTGGCGGTTCGTATTCCGAATCATGCAATGGCGTTGGAGCTTTTACAACAATTAGATTTTCCGTTGGCTGCACCAAGTGCAAACCCATTTACCACCATTAGCAGCACAACAGCACAGCATGTAAAAGAATATTTTGATAATGATGTACAAATAATTTTAGATGGTGGCCAATGTACAAAAGGTATAGAAAGCACCATTGTTGGTTTTAGTGGAGATGATGTAATTATTTATAGATTAGGAACAATTACCGAAGCCGATTTAGAAAAAATTGTAGGCCAAGTAACTATTTATATTGGGCAAGATGATAAGCCAATTGCACCGGGTATGTTGCTAAAACATTATTCGCCAAAAACAAAAACGGTTTTGTTGCAAGATGATGTAAATGCACAATTGAATTTGCTAACGACTAAGAAAATTGGAGCATTGGTTTTTAATAAAAAGATAAATGATGAAAGAATTGTGAAGCAAGAAATATTAAGCAACGATGGCAATATAGAAGAAGCTGCCAAAAATTTATACGCTGCCTTACACCGTTTAGATAAAAGTAATTTAGATAGAATTTTGATAGAATTGTTGCCTAATGAAGGTGTTGGAAAAAGTGTGAATGATAGGTTGGTGAGGGCGGTGAATTAGTTTAAAAGCCGTTGTTGAATTCTATTTAACATAATGTTGTTTTTCATACTCTCCTCATACACTCACTATGCTTGTGCCATACTTGTGCTATACAGTTGGCATACTTTAGGTACTGATTAATATAGCTTTCTCACTTATTGAAATTGTTTTTTAATTTTTGATTTATATATTTTTCTTTGTCTTGCTTTACAGATTTAAGCCATTTTTGATAGGTTTTATAGGGCATTTCTCTGTAGCCTAACTTTACCAATGTAATATACGTTTGCTCCATTTCGTTGTAAGTTGTTAGGGCGTTGGGCTTATTGCTATCTTTTTCTTTTAGGTAAATGCGTTTTAAAGCCTCTGCTTTTATTAAAAGTGCTTCTGGATTTACGGCATGATATTGTAAAACAAGATTGCAGCATTTTAATACAAAGCCATCTGTATAATTATTTGTTTGGCGAATGTAGCCTTGTGCAAGGTCTAATATGCAAAGCCCTATTGCTTGTTGATTGCTTAATGTGTCCATATACACACCGCTACGGATAGCATCTGTGCTTACATAGCCTGTGGCGGCTATCCAAGCATCTGTAGGAAATGTGCCGCTTGTAAGCTCTGTATTGTACCAGCCAATTTGTTTGCTGTAATTGCGTATATAAATATGATTGGGTGCAAGTGCCAACCAACATTTTGCTCCGAGTTCGTCTGCTAATATTTTGTACAAATACGTTAAACTTCTGCAATTACCTTGATGTGTTGCTAATAGCTTTGTTACAAATGTATTTGTCCAGTCTTTATCGCCTTGTGGGTCGTCGAAATTGTAGGAGAAGGGGAGTGTATTAACATCATCTTTAAAAAGCCATAACGCTTTTTTCTGCTTAGTTATTATAGAATAAATAGATGAGTTTAATAAATAATTTGAGCTATCTTTTGTTTTATAGTTTACCAATTTTAAGTTTTTCGCAATAAAAGTAATTATACCAGCATATAATTGGATTTCTGAAAGTGTAGTATCTTCTTTAAAATTGTTATTGTTAAAAACAACCTCGGATATGAAAACAGCTTTTTTGAATGAGTCATTCTTTAATAAGATGTCTGTTAGTTGTATATAAGCAGTTGTGTAATTTGCCTTAATATTTTGAGTTTGTGAATAAATAGTATTACTTATCAAATGAAAGATAAGAAAAAATTGGAATTTAATTAAAAGGGGAAATGTTAGTTTCAATTTGTATAAAAAATTTATTTTCCTTGTAAAATGCCTTTTTTATAATATTCACTGTACTTAATCCTCCCTGCATTATTGTAGTAAATCCAAAGACCATCTCTTAGGGGTTGAAAATAAGTTGAGACAGAAATTTCTTTTTCTCCACCATGAGCTTTCAAATTCAAAACATATTTTTTTAGTGAATCTAAAGAGTTGCAGTATTCCCCTTCACTAATTTTAACTTCCCCTTTGAAACATATAACTTTCATTGCACCCATACAATCTTTTACATATAGTTTAAGGATAATTTTATTTTTAAGTTCAGCAGTTAATGTATCGCTACAGTTTAATTTTTTCGGGTAGATTTTAATATCATATTCTTGAAGATAGAATCCTATATTTTTCTGCGAAAAAGAATTAAGGTTGTGTAAAAAAAATATAGTTAAACAAAACAATTTCATAATTACTTATTTTCGATTTAATGTTACTGTAATTTGGTCTTTCGGTAAGTTTGTAGTTTCTTTTTTATCATTATATATTGCATTATAGTATTTATTTGCCGTTGAATATGTAACATTCGTCACTCCAGATTTTTTCAATATTGCAACCATTGCCGTTGCTAAACTATGTCCTTGCTCTACAAGTTTTGTTTGTTCACTTGCAGTAAGTGAGATTTCAATTTTTATTGGTATTTTTATATTTATTGATTTTATTGAACCATCCTGTCTAATTTTATTAGGTAAATCTAAAAAATTTTTACCATCCCCTGTATTTAAAATTTGGGTTGTACCAGAATAGTAATCAATTCCACTAAAGCTAGGTTTTAAATTTTTAATTTCAGTGTCCGCAACTTGCAGGTCATTACTACTATATTCGGAGAATTCATAATTTTTATCGGAAAAATTATCATCTTTTGTTTTTAAAAATTCACCCTCAGCTTTATCATCACCAAAAGAGGCATGCCATTTTTCATCTTGTTTTGTACCCTTAATAATTATTTTTTTTGCTTTATTAACAATGTTTTGTTGCTCTTTATTCAAATTCGCTAAATGGGCATAACTAGTCTTTCCATTGGACTTAACATTTTTAACTAACACATTCTTCTCAACTGGTGAAGAACCGTCTTTTCTTATTAATTGCATATTTATTCGTTGCTTGGTATTTTTATCAGTAATTTTATTTATTTGCGTTTCACCAATTTTATTAGAATTGTTATAATAGTTTGTTACAATGTACTCCTCTAAGCCATCTAAATCTACGGCTACAATTGGCATATTACCTGCAAATTGATAAGGAGTGTACCATGGAAAGGAATATGTCAACGGGTCAACACTTAAAAACCTACTATGCTTTTCACTTTCTAAACGTTTTTTACTTTCATCTGCTGTAAGCAGTTTAACAACCTTTAACGTATGAATATTAATTAACGAAGAGCCAATTTGTTGTATGCTGTCTTTATCAAAAAACTCATCGTAATTGCCTTTGGTAAGGGTAAGTATTTTACCTTTTTTGCCAATACTTGCAAAGGGGTTTTGGTTTTGTGCAAATGAAGAAAGGGTAATAAATAGTAAAAAAAATGTTGGGAGCAGTTGTTTTAATTTCATAACGGGATTTTTATGATGATGTAAGTTAATTATCCTTTTGATTTAAATGTAATTTTTGTTCTTAATTTTTTAAGCATTTCAACTTCAGCTTTCATACGTTGTTGTACTTGCTTGTTTTCGTCTTTCTTTTTTTCCATTTCTACGCTTTTAAGCCAACGCTGATATTCGTCCTTAGGCATATCTTGATAGCCTGTTTGGTCTATACGGTCGTAGCTTTGTAGCATAGTTTGATATGCTTCGTTAGCTTCGGGTTAATTAGGTATTTGGTCTTTTGGCGGATTGCCAACCGTCTTTAATTTTTGTATTGCAATATGGGTAAACAAATTAGCATTATTGGCTAGAGCCGTTAAATTGTATGGGTCTATTTTAAGTACTTGATTGGTAATTTCATCGCTAACATTATCGTAGCCCAATTTGTCGGCATAAGCATTAAGTAAGTCTGCTAAACAAGCAGCATATAATTGTTTGCTGCTTAATGTGTCTAAATAGGTTTTGTTTTTTAAAGCTGTAGCATTTACATAATTACTTTGCATAAGCCATACTTGGGTAACTAAATTACCATTGGTGGTTTCAAAATTGTAACGATAATTTTTATCATCGAAATATTGTATAAAAGAGTGTTCTGGAGATACAGATAAATAAGCCTTGCCCCCTAATTGCTCTGCAATGCAGAGATAGAGTAATGGCATAGAGTGGCATTGCCCTTTGCCAGTAGTTAATAATTTTGTTACAAATAATTGTGCTAGTTGTTTATCGCCACTGGGG
>JANNWD010000178.1:0-2004 GCA_031408315.1 Bacteroidota bacterium | reverse complement strand
ATCCGATACCACCACAAAGCTCGTCGCAAACCCCTGAGCCTGAGCATCGAGCAGTGCCAACCGTGCCATGAAGGTTTTACCACACCCATAGCCACCCCGTAGGAATTTAAACACGCCCTCATTATTTCCGGCGAGATCTAATTGTCTCCCAATCTCGCCGCGCGCCCGATCGATCCCCACTGCAAATGCTTCTAGTCCCCGCTCTGGCACTACACCCGATCGGAGTCGTTCAAATATATGTTCGATATCTCGCGGGTTAATCGTAGTCATCTAGGTATTAGCTCATGATTTTGCACCGTGTGACGATTATATATTATCGATCGACACCAATATTGCCGCCGCCCGTGTTCTGCTCCCCTCTGTTGCCGTCTTCTTTTCGGCGAGCTGATCCCAGAACTCACTTTTTTGGTTGAATCCTCACTTTCGATCGCGCCAACGAGTAGTTTCGCGATCATGCTTTACAACTTTGATTGAGATTGCCTCTATTATTAGCTATTATTAAAGACTATAAAATATATATGTTTATTATTTTTACCTACACTTAATTTATTTATAGCTAGTTTTTAAATAAATTTATACACATTTTAAAATGCTTTTATTTTTTGAATCTATAATTTTTAATTATCAAAAAACTGATTCTAAGCAAAATAGGGGAGACTAGATTAAATATTTAGAGATCAAACTCCACTACCTACATCATAATCTTCTAGCTTGGGAGCCTCAAACTCACAAAATATATTGCTAAACAGTATGCAGACAAACATCATCTCAAAGCGGTCTATTTTCGCTGCGAAGGTTGATGATTTAGCTTCGGAATGTCTCTACAACCTTACGTTATAATCTTCTGGTGGGAATGGGCTAGCATCTCTAGCAGCACTATTTGCTCTGGGCTGAGATATTCCTATAACGAGGTGATATCTTGTACGAGCCGCTGCCATGGTCGCTCCAGCCAGTTAAATACTGTTCGACTTACCAAAACCTCTTATCAATAAATGCCCAAACTGCCAGCAACACAATCAACCATTCGGTGGAAAATTTCAATTGGGCTTTTGTTCGCGGTGCCACTGGCCATTTCGATATCACCCTGTCTCAATTTCTAACTGGAGAAATAGCAGAGCGGCCAAATCTCGACAATTCGCGAGTACCCAAGCGACAGTCCTTAACAACAGCGTCCAGTCAATCATTCGATCTGAAGGCAGCTCTTCTTTTCCTGGAGCAAGTATTATCCCAAAAGATTTCGCCACCACTGTCGGTAGTAGAGGTGTGTTGCGGCAAAGTTATGGGTTAATTCACAACAGATTGAGATCTAGACCCTAGATTAAATACGGAAAGGGTGAGATTCGAACTCACGGAAGCTCTCGCTTCATCCGATTTCAAGTCGGACGCAATCGACCACTCTGCCACCTTTCCAAATGTGAGCATCTTATATTAGCACGATTAAGTTGAATGTTGATCAATTTAGTTTTAATTCTCTGCTACGGGAAAGAGTTTACGATTCACCTGCCAAAACATACTAGTTTTGCAACTCAGTGTGTAGTCAAACTCGCCAAAACTTATTAACGGGACTAGCAATAGATCGATATCTGGATAAATATCCTAACTCAAATGAGGTAGGATGTTTACCATCTCAATCCATCCAATAATTGTGAATCTTAAATCCATCGACGGCGTAGCTTTACAAAGACTAGTGATCCTTGTGATTATGATCGCTGCAACAGGGATCTTTACCTGGTCATTAATGGTATGGATGCCAGGAACGAGCTACCACCAAAATTTCCAGCCGTTAAGTGCGGTCGAACTCAAATTAAAAGACCAGCTTAAGAGTGATGTTGAAACTCTCGCCATAAAAATTGGTCGCCGAAATTTTGACAGCTATCAAAACCTCGTTGCAGCTAAAGATTTCCTCACCAAAGAATTAGAACAGGCGGGATATCAAGTCCGAGAGCAGCAATATACAGTTGAGGCGAAAACCTTCAGTAACCTCGAAGTCGAAATTCCTGGTAG
>JANNWD010000177.1:0-2169 GCA_031408315.1 Bacteroidota bacterium | reverse complement strand
CAACGATGCTTACCGAAGCTGCTACCAATTTACAAACTGCCGTTTTTAACGATCCTACTACAAAAGAGGGTAAGCCAAGTATTGCCCATTACATAAAAAAAATATTAATGGTAAGCGATAATGATGCTTACAACCGCTTATACGAATTTTTAGGGCAAGAATATATTAATAACCAATTGCAAAAAAGAGGCTATAAAGATGTGCAAATTTTGCATAGACTAAGTATAGCTTTGCCAGAGGAAGAAAACAGAAAAACAAACCCAATACGCTTTGTAGATAGCAATAACAATGTGCTGTATCAACAACCAATGCAACCCAGTAAAATGGTTTATTTAAAAAGAAATGACTCGTTAGGAAAAGGATTTTACCGTGGAGAAAATTTAATAAATGAACCAATGGATTTTAGTAAAAAAAATAGAATTGGGTTGGAAGATTTGCATAGCATTCTGCAAAGCATTATTTTTCCTGAAAGTGTTTCTGCATCAAAGCGTTTTAATATTACTGAAGAGGATAGACAGTTTTTATTAAAATACATGAGCCAACTACCAACAGAAAGTACACAGCCGCCATATAGCGATGAGCCAAATAATTACTGGCCTAGTTACTGTAAATTTTTATATTTTGGTAGCGAAAAAGGGGAGTGGCCAAAGAATATTAGAATGTTTAATAAAGTGGGAGATGCTTATGGGCAATTGATTGATGTGGCTTATGTTCTAGATTTTGATAAAAATATTGAATTCTTTTTATCTGCCTCTATTTATTGTAATAGTGATGGCATTTTGAATGATGATAAATACGATTACAACACAGTAGGATTCCCTTTTATGAAAAATTTAGGTAAAGCTATTTACGAAGAAGAATTAAATCGAAAAAGAAAAAATATTCCAGACCTCAGTAACCTTAAATTTGTTTACGATAAATAATTAGTTATTTGTGGATAATGTAAATTGTTTGATTTACTTTATTACAACTAACGATAAACAATTAACTACAATTATGCAACTATCATCAAGACTATTACGCTTTAACGAACCCGAAACCCTAAAAATGGCAAAGCTTGGTAGAGGGCTTAGGGCACAAGGAATTGATATAACCGATTTAAGTTTGGGTGAACCCGACTTTGATACGCCTGTCCACATAAAGGATGCTGCAAAAAAAGCTATTGATGAAAACTACAGTCATTATACACCAGTGGCTGGATATTTGGATGTAAGAGAAGCGGTTTGCAGTAAATTAAAGAGAGATAACGGATTAGATTATACGCCAGACCAAATAATAATAAGCACAGGTGCAAAGCAAAGCATCGCTAATGCAGTGTTAAGCATAATGGATATTGGCGATGAAGTTATAATCCCTACACCATATTGGGTTACGTATAGCGAAATTGTACGCCTTGGGCAAGGCGAAGTAAAGTTTGTAAACACATCTATGCAAAATGGCTATAAAATAACGCCAAAAGAATTGGAAGATGCCATTACTGATAAAACAAGATTATTTATGTTTTCATCTCCCTGCAACCCAAGTGGTGCAGTGTATAGCAAAGAAGAATTAAAAGCATTGGCAGAAGTGTTTAAAAAATATCCCAAGGTTTTTATTATGAGTGATGAAATTTATGAGTACATAAATTTTGTGGGTAAAAACGAAAGTATTGCACAATTCGATTTTTTAAAAGATAGAGTTGTTATTATTAATGGATTGAGTAAAGGTTATGCAATGACAGGTTGGCGTTTAGGCTATATGGCTGCACACCCAACCGTAGCAAGGGCATGTGAAAAAATACAAGGGCAGTTTACAAGTGCAGCAACAGCTATAACCCAAAGGGCCGCTATTGCTGCATTAGATGGTGATATGAAACCAACTTACGGCATGGTAAAAGAATTTGAACATCGCCGAAAAAGAGTAATGGAACTAGTAGGAGAATTACCTTTTGTAAAGTGTAGTGAACCAGATGGTGCTTTTTATATTTTTCCGATGGTTAGCCATTATTTTGGTAAAACCGATGGAGAGGATGTGATAGATAATGCAGATGATTTGTGTATGTATTTTTTAAACAAAGCACATGTAAGTGCAGTTACGGGTAAAGCTTTTGGTGAGCCAAATTGTATACGTATTTCTTTTGCCAATAGTATGGAAAATATTGAAAAAGGGTTTGCAAAGATTAAAGGGGCG
>JANNWD010000176.1:0-2204 GCA_031408315.1 Bacteroidota bacterium | reverse complement strand
GTTTCCTTCACTTCCCAAGGGAAAGCCAAATTTGCTGCGACATTTGCCAATTGAAACCATCGAGCTGACCTGGCTATTGCCGCCAACAAACCGGAAGTAATGCGGTTCGCGCCCATCAGCTACAAACTGCCAATTGTTCATCTGTTGAAAATTCGATGGTCGCGTGGATCAATGCAATTTTTGCACGGATACGCGCGGGCGGCAAATCCTTTCGCAGATATCGGCGAGCGGACCGTGTCGGTTCAGGTTACCAGCGTCGTGCGCGCGTCGGATAAATCGTTCCAAGTCAAATGGACCGAAACCGCATTTGAGCGCGGCAGCCAGACGGGCGTATCGCACTGGACGGGTATCCTCTCCGTCACGACCAAACCGCCGGCGTCGGCCGATACGCTCCGCAAGAACCCGCTCGGCGTCTATGTCGATGCAATCGACTGGAGCCGCGAGCTCGAGCCTGCCTTGCCACAGCAAAGCTCGACACCACCAGCGCCGGTGCCACTGCCTGCGCCGACAGCAAACATACCGCTGGGCTCGCCGCTCGACCCAGGCCTCACCGACACGCCCCCTGTCACCCCCAGCCCGAAAGGCTAGAAGATGAAACGCTCCGTAGCTCTCCCTGCTCTGGCTGCCTTTGCGGCAGTTGCGACGGTCGCGCATGCCGCACCGTCGAAAGTCCAGAAATCCACGCAGACCGAGGTGCGATCGCATGCCGGTCAAACCAATCGGGCAGCAGCACGGCGCATCGCGTCGGCCACGCTCGGTAACCTGCGCCGTGACCAACCCCGGCAGGTCAGAGCGTAGTCCCGTAATCAGGCTGGCTGCGATAACGCTCCCCGCGGAGAGCAGATAGGGTGAGGCCGGTGCGGAAAGACTATGGGGATTTACGCTACCGCCTTTGTCTGCGGCGCCGACAAAATCCGCCTTTCGCTGCTGCGCGTTGGGATCGCGCTCGGAATCAATGGCGAGACGAGCCGGGACTGCGGCGGCGGCAGCATCGGGCGTCGTGGCGGTTGGCTCGGTCGCCGATGTCGGTCGCGCGCCTGACTGGAACATCAACCCCGATTCGCGGGCTGCCTTCAATTCGCTGGCCCGCCGGTCGCGTTCGGTGTCGGCAGCTTGGGTCGTGCGCTGCGCTTCGGGCGCGGGCGTTTCGGTCGCCATGGCGCGCTGGCTGTTGAGGATCGGCGCTCCCAGATCACCGGGCAAGGCTGGGCCGAGTTTGGGCGCATCGCCATAGCTCCCCGGCAAGCTGTTCAGCGCGTCGTTCGTCGGCCTGGCCGCTGCACCCCGGTCATCGGCTTCGGTGATGATACGTAACGCAGCAGGCTTGAGCGCGAGCCAGGCTGTCGCGGCGATGCTGACTGACGCCGTCGCAGCAATCGCAACGACAACCCCGCGCTTGAACTGGATCGCGCGGGCGGGACGTGCCCGCAGCGCCAGCGTTTCGGGATCGACCTTTGCGGGCCTCGGATTCGGCGCATCCGCAGTTTCCTCGTATGCGGTCTCGCTCATGACGCCCTCCGTGCACGCTTGCCGCTATCGGCAATGCGGCTGATACGCACGATATCGCGATGTTTGGTTCCGAGCCGCAGTTCGGCGGCATCGAACAGCCGATCGACGATATAGTAGCGCCCGCGGACGCGGTAATTGACGAGCTGCGCGTCACCTTTTGAATCGACAAGGAACAGCGGCGGGGCTTCACCGACGGCCAAGGTCGCCGGAAACTCGATGAAGGTCTGGCGGCCGTCGTCGAAGGCGCGCAGGGGTCGCCATGCAGGATGATCGCCCGACACGATATAGTCGAACCGCAACTGGTCGATGTCGAGACCGGTCGCAATCGGCGCGGCAGCATCGGCTTGCCCCTGCGCGCGTTTCAACGCGAGCAGCGCATCCTGCGGATAGGTCCATGACAGCGCGACCATTGCCGTTCGCGCCACACTGGTCAGGGCGAGATGATAGCTGCGGCGGTCGGTCGTGATGACGAGATTGGTCGACAGCCCCGCGGCAAATGGTTTCACCAATATATGTGTACGCTTGTGCGAACCGGTCCCGCTGGTCGTATCGCCGATCACCCAGCGCACCGTGTCGCCGCTGGCCACAGCAACGAGTTGTTCGCCGGGCTGAAGTGTCCCATTCGCGGCGCTACGTCTGGCTGTCTCGACGCGCCGATCCTCAAAGAACGCGGTCAACGCGAAGTATTTTGCGGG
>JANNWD010000175.1:0-13030 GCA_031408315.1 Bacteroidota bacterium | reverse complement strand
GATAAAAAAACAACCGAAAAAAAAGATAAATACGAGCAAACAAAAGAAACGCTAGAAGAAACTGAAAAGAAAAACCCAATTCGTTTTATAATAGCCAACATAAATAAAGAACGTAAAAATTTAATAGGCGAAAAAGTGGTAATAGGCGAAGTAACCAACAAAGCTAGCGTTGCAGCTTATAAAGATATACAAGTAGAAATAAGTTACTTTAGCAAAACCGGTACATTTTTAATGAGCACAACCGATATTGTTTACGATATTGTAAAGCCTGGCGAAAGTGCTAGTTTTAAAAACAAAGAATTTGCACCAAAAGGTACGGATAGTGTGGCGGTGAAGGTTGTGGGGGCTAAGGTGGAGTAGGTTTTTAGGCATCTTGACAGTTTTAAACCGTCTGAAGCCTAACTACACAAACTTAAACCCATCCCCATCAAACATTCCTAAATCACTCAATTTTAAATGAGGTATTACTAGCAATGCCATAAACGATAATGTCATAAAAGGTGCAGTTAATGTACTGCCCAATTCTTCCTTAACCATTTTATCAATCGCTGTATATTTCTGTGCTACGGTGTAACCATCTTTGTTGCTCATAAGCCCAGCAACGGGCAAAGCTAATATCATTTCCTTTGTATAGCTTACGGCACTTACTCCACCCTGTTCTTTAATAATTAAATTTACAGCTTTACAAATGCTTTCATCATCTACACCAACCGCTACAATATTGTGGCTATCATGTGCAACCGACGATGCAATTGCTCCTTTTTTTAACCCAAAATTCTTAATAAAGCCTTTTGCTATGGATGTATTTTTATATCTATTTACAACAACAATTTTTAAAAAATCTTCGACAATATTACTTTCGTAAAAACCATTTTTAATAATTGGGTTGCACAAAATTTTATTGGTAATCAATTGCCCATCCAATGCTTCAATTGCATAAACTGGCTCTGTTAAATTCAAAATTTTAAATTCAAAACCCGAAATTTGTCTTTCTCTACAATCAAAATTATTTAACACACTTTCACAATAACTAATAACTAATGACTTTCCATTATCCGCAACCAACTCCCCATTAATAAATGTTTTTGTAACATTAAAATTTACTAAATCATCTACCACAATAAAATCGGCAGCATCGCCTTCTCTTAACAAACCCACATTCATTTTATAGTGCAATACAGGGTTTATACAAGCAGCTTGTAAAACTTTAAACACATCAATACCTTTTGCCACTGCTCTTGCACAAAGTTGATTAATATGACCATCCACTAAACTATCGGGGTGTTTATCATCACTGCAAAACATTATTTCATTAGGATAATCATGTAGTAAATCAATCAACGCTTCAAAATTTTTAGCAGCACTTCCTTCTCTTATTAAAATTTTCATGCCGTATTTTAATTTATCTAATGCCTCTTCTTTTGTGAAGCATTCATGGTCGGTTGTAATACCAGCATCTATATATTTTTTTGCAACATCACCTCTTAATCCTGGGGCATGGCCATCAACAGGTTTACCATATTTTTTTGCCGATGCAATTTTTTTTATCACTTCTTTATCACTATTTAGTACACCAGGAAAATTCATCATCTCACTTAAATAAAAAATAGCATCGCTTTGTAAAAGCAAATCAACATCTGTACTAGTTAAAGTAGCACCTGCCGTTTCAAAAACTGTTGCTGGTACACAGCTAGGTGCACCAAAATGAAATTTAAAGGGAACAGTTTTACCATTTTCTATCATAAATTTTACACCATCTAATCCACAAACATTGGCAATTTCATGAGGGTCGCTAATGGTAGCAACAGTGCCATGCACTACTGCTAATTTTGCAAACTCACTGGGTACAAGCATGCTGCTTTCTATATGTACATGACTATCAATAAAACCTGGAAGTATGAAGTTGGTGTTGGGCATTTGGCTACCTTTTTCTGTTAACTCTTTAATAGTATCAATTTTTCCATCAACTACCGACACCTCTCCATAAAAAATAGTTTGTTTAAAAACATCTACAATATTCCCCACAACTTTAAACGACTTCATACACAAATTTTAATTGGTAATTGATGAGGATAAATGGAAAACAACTTTACCAACTTATCCCTAATTTTGATAAAAATACTTAAAACACACATCATGAAAAATTTAATGATTTTCGCCTTG
This sequence comes from Bacteroidota bacterium, assembly GCA_031408315.1. Lineage (GTDB taxonomy): Bacteria > Bacteroidota > Bacteroidia > Chitinophagales > Chitinophagaceae > Ferruginibacter. Next base: position 10,867 of record JANNWD010000175.1, on the reverse strand, counting down.
TTTATTTTTTGTTTAGTAGCAGCACAAGTAAGCTTTGCACAAACAACCGATGAAATTGTTGAGAAATACGTGACTGCCTTAGGCGGCAAAGAAAAAATGTTAGCACTTAAAACTGTTAAAATGACTGGAGCTATGAGTGTACAGGGTGCAGATGTTGCATTGGTTATTACTCGTAAACACATGGTAGGTTCAAGAACAGATATTAGTGTAATGGGTACCGAAAATTATCAATTAGTTACGCCAGATAAAAGCTGGAGTTTTATGCCAATTCAAGGTAATTCAAGCCCAGAGGAAGCAACAGAAGAGCAGCATAAATCTCAAGTGGGACAGCTAGATATACAAGGTACTCTATTTAATTACAAAGAAAAAGGACATAAAGTTGAGTACAAAGGAAAAGAAACTGTTGATGGTACCGAGTGTTACAAATTAGCCATTGTTTCTAAAAATGGTAAAGACATAACCTATTTTATCGATACAAAAACGGATCGTCTTTTTAAATCAACTAGCAAATCATCAAGAAATGGTGAAGAGATGGAAATTGCTACAACTTTTGCAGATTACAAACAAACTAAAGATGGTTATTGGTTTGCTCACTCCACTACAACACCACAAGGAGAGCTTAGCATATCTTCCATTGAAACCAATACAATAGTTGATGATAGCATTTTTAAAGCCAATTAATATTTTTTAAAATTATTAAAATGCCTCAATTAAAGTTGAGGCATTTTTGTTTTATTAAATGTCTATCATTTTGTATCTTCAAAAAATAAAACTTAACCTAATGCAAAAAAGTCTTTTTTTCATAATCAGTCTATCAATTGCAATTTCATCACTTGCACAAAAAAATACAAATAATACTGCTGATAGCATTTTATTAAGCAAAACAAAATACCGGAGCATTGGTCCTTACCGTGGTGGCCGAAGTGGAGCAGTTGTTGGCGATACAAAAAATAAAAATACTTTTTATTTTGGTGCAACAGGCGGCGGCGTTTTTAAAACAATTGATGGGGGTAGCAATTGGAAAAATATTACCGATAAATTTTTTGGCGGTAGCATTGGTTGTGTAGCCATTGCACCAAGCGATAACACTATTTTATATGTTGGCGAAGGCGAAAATACGTTACGTGGAAATGTTAGTGAAGGCTTTGGAATTTGGCGTACAGATGATGGTGGACGAAGTTGGAAAAATATTGGCTTAAAAGATACAAGGCATATTATTAGAATTGTTATTCATCCAAAAAACCCAGATGTGGTTTGGGTTGCAGCCATTGGGCATTTGTTTGGACCAAACGAAGAACGTGGTATTTTTAAAACAATTGACGGCGGTAAAACGTGGAAAAAAGTATTGTATATAAATAATCAAACTGGTTGCAGCGATTTAATTATGGAGCCTGGCAATCCTAGTGTTTTATATGCTGGTACATGGCGAATGTTACGAACGCCATACAGCATGGAAAGTGGTGGTGAAGGAAGTGGATTATGGAAAAGTACGGATGGTGGTGATACATGGAAAAATATTACCACAAACAAGGGATTACCAAAAGGCCTTTGGGGAATTGTTGGTGTAACTATTGCAGCAAGCAATACCGATAAAATTTACGCCATTGTGGAAAATAAGGATGGAGGATTATTTGTAAGTACAGATGCTGGGGAAACATGGACTTTGCAAAGCAGCGATAACAATATTCGCCAAAGAGCATGGTATTACAGTAAAATTTTTGTTGATCCAAAAAATGAAAATAGTGTGTATGCACTTAATGTAAATTTTTTAAAAAGTGTAGATGGCGGCAAATCGTTTAAAAATATAAATACGCCACATGGCGATCATCATGATTTATGGATTGACCCAGAAGATGGAAAAAGAATGATTGTTGCAGATGATGGCGGTGCACAAATTAGTTTTGATGGAGGTGATAATTGGAGTACATATATGAACCAAGCTACAGCACAGTTTTACAGAGTAAGTACAGATAATCATTTTCCATACAGAATTTTAGGAGCACAGCAAGATAATTCTGCTATACGAATTTTATCGAGAAGTGATGGTGGAGAAATTACACAAAACCATTGGCAAGAAACTGCTGGGGCAGAAAGCGGATATATTGTTGCTGACCCTACTAATCCAGATATTGTTTATGGAGGAAATTATGGTGGATATTTATCAAGATTAAATCATAAAACAGGAGAAAACAGAGCCATAAGTGTATGGCCAGATGACCCTTTAGGAGCTGGTGCCGATGTTAGCAAGTATCGCTTTCAATGGAATTTTCCTATTTTCTTTAGTCCACATAATCCTACAAAATTATATGCTGGCGGTAATCATTTATTTGTTACCGAAAACGAAGGTGCAAGTTGGAGAGCTTTGGGTGGAGATTTAACAATGAATGATAAAAGCAGGCAACGTAGCAGCGGCGGTGCTATTACAAAAGATAATACTGGCGTAGAAGTTTATTGTACTGTATTTACTGGAACAGAATCTGCTTTAGAAAAAGATTTATTATGGACAGGTAGCGATGATGGTTTAATAAATGTAAGTAAAGATGGTGGAAACTCTTGGACAAATGTAACACCAAAAGAAGCAGGGCAATGGATGATGTGGAACTGTGTAGAAACTGATCCGTTTGTAAAAGGCAAAGCATACTTTGTTGGTACAAAATATAAGAGTGATGATTTTACTCCATACATTTTTAAAACAGAAAATTATGGTATTACATGGACTAAAATTACTAGTGGCATAAACCCACTACATTTTACAAGAGCATTACGAGCCGATAAAAAAGTAAAAGGCTTATTGTATGCAGGTACAGAGTATGGAATGTATATAAGTTATGATGATGGTGCAAATTGGAAATCTTTTCAATTAAATTTACCTATTGTGCCAATTACCGATTTAACTACAAAAGAAAATGATTTAATTGTAGCAACCCAAGGTAGAAGTTTTTGGGTGTTAGATGATTTAAGTGTGGTGCAACAAAAAGCCGCTTCACTTGTTGATAAAAATTTGCATGTGTTTGCAGTAAACGATGCTTATCGTTTTGAAGGTTACCAAAACCTAAATGCAAAAAACGGAGGGATGAATCCACCCAACGGAACAGTTATTAATTATTATATAAAAAATAGTACAGATACTAGTAAGGTTAGTATTGAAGTTTTAGATGCTGCTAAAAAGCAAATAAAATTATTTGCCACTAATGCTAAAGAAAAGAAAGACAAAATTGATGTAAGCAAAGGAATGAATCAATTTGTGTGGGATATGTATTATCCAAGTGCCGATAAAATAGATGGACAAATATTATGGCATGGTACAGTTGGAGGGCCAAAAGCTGCACCAGGTAATTATTTTTATAAAATTAAAGTTGATAAAGATAGTGCCGAGGGTAGCTTTACTATAAAAGCAAATCCGGTTTATAATTTATCGCAGCAAGAGTATAAAGAGCAATTTGATTTTTTAATTACCGTAAGAGATAAATTTAATGAAATACAAAAAGCACAAAAAAATATTCAGGAAATACGTAAACAAATAAATGACTTTACTGCAAGAGCAGATGCAGCTTTACCTAAAGAGATAAAGCAACAAGCCGATACTACTAATAAGCAATTAACAGCTATTGAAGAAAGCCTACATCAAACCAAAGCAAAAAGCGGACAAGATGTATTGAATTATCCAATACGATTAGATGATAAAATTAGCGGCTTATACGATTTTGCAAATAGCGGAAATGCAGCACCAGCAAAGCAAGTAAAAGATGCATATATAGATCTATCAGCACAAGTAGATGTGCAATTAAATAAATTAAAAACCATTTTAGCAACTGATTTGCCATTGTTAAATAAATTGATAAGAGAAAAAGAACTGCCAGTAATTGGATTGAAAAAAAATTAAATTGGTTACATTGCCTTAAGGCTGCATATAGATTTTCTTTGTGCAGCCTTGTTGTTTATATTTGCATTATGAACACAAAAGCATTTGCATCTTCTTTCATCAACAAATTTATCTATTTAAAAAAAGCGGTAGGTAACAAGCCTTTTACTTTATTGGATATTGGCAGTGGCAACCACAGTGCTAGCAAAACGTTAAACGTATTTCCTAATTGTGAATACCATGGCGTTGATTTGCAAAAAGATTTTAACAACGATGAAAGCGATTATGTTGCAATGAAAGCTTTTTACGAAATGGATTTAACAAAACTTAACTTTTCAGCCTTACCCAATAATTATTTTGATGCAATAAATATGGTGCATGTAATTGAGCATTTATTTAATGGCGATGAAGTGATAAAACAACTTTTACCAAAGCTTAAAAATGGTGGTTTTTTATATGTAGAATATCCTGGTCAAAAAAGTACAGCATTACCAAGTATGCAAGGCACTTTAAATTTTAAAGATGATGAAACTCATGTAAGAGTGTATAGTGTACCTGAACTATCAAAATTATTTGCTGAAAATAATTGTACGGTTTTAAAAAGTGGAACAAGAAGAAATGTTTTTTTTATGTTAGCAATGCCTTTTAGAATAATGTTGGCTTGGGTTAAAGGAAAAAAACTACAAGGAAATATGTTTTGGGATATTTTAGGCTTTGCAGAATATTTGTGGGTAAGGAAAAAGTAGTCAGTAGTCAGTAGTCAGTAGTCAGTACACTATAACAATGAAGGTAAGATGTTTTCAAATTATCCATTCACTCATTATTCATTATATCTGGTCTTCTTTCTTCTGTTCTTTTAATAGCCTGGTTATGCCGCCAATCTTCAATTAATTTATGATTGCCACTAAGTAAAACATCTGGTACTTTCCATCCTCTAAAATCCAAAGGTCTTGTATATACAGGTGGTGCTAATAAATTATCTTGAAAAGAATCTGTTAATGCACTTGTTTCATCATTTAAAACACCAGGTATTAATCTTCCAATGGCATCAACTAAAATAGCAGCAGCTAATTCGCCACCACTTAATACATAATCACCAATCGAAATTTCTTTAGTAACAAAATGTTCTCTCACTCGTTCATCAATCCCTTTGTAGTGCCCACAAATGAGTAACAAATTATTTTTTAATGAAAACGAATTGGCCATTTGTTGATTAAATGTTTTACCATCTGGCGTTAAAAAAACTACTTCGTCATAGGTTGTATTTTTTTGTAAACTTTCTATTGCATTTACCAATGGCTCAATCATCATTACCATACCAGCACCACCGCCAAAAGCATAATCATCTACCTGTGCTCTAGCATAACTTGTGTAATCTCTTAAATTAATTACGTTTACCTCAAGCAATTGCTTATCCCTTGCCCGTTTCATTATTGAATGGGCAAATGGCGATTGCAATAAATCTGGAATTACTGATATGATGTCGATTTTCAAAATGTATTATTCAGTTTCAAAATAAAAAGTAATGGGTTGTCTTCTATATGCTTTTACTGTTTTATCCCCTTGTTGTGCAGGTTTCCAATTTGGAGATAATCGTATAACTCTTTCAGCCTCTGCAACGCATAATGGATTTGCCTTATTTTCTGCTTTTATTTCACAAAGGCTACCATCTTTGCATACAATAAATTTTACAATAACAACTTCTTTTACAATCCTTTGATTTTTTTTGAATTTAATTTTTTCTGCAATTTTATCAACGTTCAAATTATTAACAAGATAATTTCTCCATGCAGTATCACCACCACTAAACTGTGCTTCCATGTCTACCTTTGTAAAAACTCCAATGGTATCTTTAGAATATTGGCTTAAAGAATCCGATGTGTTTTGTGCTTTTACAGCTAACTGCAAAAAGCATAACAATAAAAAATAAATTACTTTTCTTTTCATTATAGTAGTATTTAATTATTTGGTATACTCATCTAAATCCCTCTTATCTTTTTTCGTTGGCCTTCCTTGTTTACTTAACCGCTTACCTGTATGAAAAACCGCTGCCTCAAATTTAATAGCATCCAATTCTTCAGCAGGTGTAATATCGGTATAAAATTTTATTGCTTCACTGTATTGTACTCGTTTGTATAATAAATCAGTAACTTTTATTACCCATTTTTTAGCTTCCGTTTTAACTTCGTACTCATCGCCAATGGTAACAGGTTTAGCTGCTTTTGCATTATCACCCTTGCATTTTACTTTGCCTTTATCACAAGCATCGGCCGCTTGGCTACGAGTTTTAAAAAGCCTTATGCTCCACAAATATTTATCTATCCGTAATTTTTCCTTTTCCATTACTACAAAATTATGGTGTTTATGGTTATTAGTACTCGTAATACTATTGATTAGCAAAAAATCTTAAAATATTATAGAGCTAAACTCCCCTCTCCTTTTGGAGAGGTGTTGGGGGTGAGGTTTATTTTTATAAGCATGTATTTACGTACTTTTATATTCTAAATTATTTTGTATGAACCGTAAAATTAGTTTACTAAGTATTGTTTTATTATTGCTTGTTCAAATACTATTTGCACAACGCAATCAAATTAATTGGATGGCAGATGGAAATGCATATACCAAATTTAAAGATGGGGATATTATTAAAATAGACCCTAAAACAGAGATAGAAACTATACTTATAAAAAAAGAACAATTAACGCCAAGTGGTGGCAAAGCCTTAAAGGCTGATTCCTATAAATTTAGCGATGATAATGCTAAAATTTTATTATTTACGAACACAAAAAAAGTATGGCGATATAATACTATTGGTGATTATTGGATTTTAGATATAGCCTCAAATAAACTCACACAAGTGGGTAAAGGGAGGCCTGCACAAAGTTTAATGTATGCTAAGCTTAGCCTCGATGCAAAACAAGTAGCGTACGTAAGTGAACATAATATTTTTGTAGAAGATGTACAAAGCGGTTCATTTAAAAAGTTGACAACAGATGGTACTCGTAAACTAATAAACGGCACTTTTGATTGGGCTTACGAAGAAGAATTTGGTTGTAGAGATGGTTTTAGATGGAGCCCAGATGGAACAAAGATTGCCTACTGGCAAATTGATGCTACAAAAATTAGAGATTATTTTATGTTGAATACTACAGATAGTAATTATTCAAAAGTAATACCTGTGGAATATCCAAAAGTTGGAGAAAGTCCATCGCCTGCAAAAATTGGTGTAGTATCGGTAACTAGTGGCATTATTAAATGGATGCAAATAGATGGAGATGCACAACAACATTATTTAACAAGAATGGAATGGACATCTCCCAACGAAATAATAGTGCAACAATTAGATAGAAAACAACAAGAAAGTAAATTAAAGTACTGCAATGTTATAGATGGTAACAGTCGTACGTTTTGGGCAGAAAATGATGATGCTTGGGTAGATTTAAATAGTGCAGATATTTTTTGGGAACCTGGTGGTTTTAATTGGATAAATAATAAACAAGAATTTATTTGGATAAGCGAAAAAGATGGATGGAGACATATTTACAAAATTAGTAAAGATGGAAAAGTGGAAACACTTTTAACTTCGGGCAATTACGATATTGATGCTATTAAATGTATAGATGAAAAAAATAATTTCATTTACTTCACCGCTTCGCCAAGTAATGCTACACAAATGTATTTGTACCGAGTAAAAATAAATGCTAAGGGAATAAATGATGCAGAGTTGGTAACCAATGCAAATTTAAAAGGCATACATAAATACACCATTTCTCCTACTGGTAAATTTGCATCACATACATTTAGTAACAACAATACTCCGCCAGTTACCGAGTGGATTACATTGCCAGATAATAAAGTAATTAATGCAGCAAAAAGTATTGCTACAAATGCAAAACCCAATAAAGAAAACGACGTAGAATATTTGCAAATAACTACAGAAGATAATGTAACATTAGATGCATGGATAAACAAACCTAAAAATTTTGATGCATCCAAAAAATACCCAGTGGTAATGTATGTTTACGGAGAGCCTGCTGCAAGTACCGTAGAAGATAATTACGGAAGCCATACCAACTATTTGTACAATGGGGATATCAGAGAAGATGGGTACATACAAGTTTCTATCGATAATAGAGGAACGCCAATGCTTAAGGGTGCCAAATGGCGTAAAGCTATTTACCGCAAAATTGGCAGTGTAAATATTAGGGATTTGGCAATGGGCATGAAAAAATTATTACAAGACAAAGCCTATTTTGATAAAGAAAGAATTGCAGTTTGGGGTTGGAGTGGTGGCGGTTCATCTACCTTAAATTTGATGTTTCAATATCCCGAAATATTTAAAACAGGTATTTCAATTGCAGCAGTGGGCAACCAATTATTTTACGATAATATTTATCAAGAACGTTATATGGGTTTGCCACAAGAAAATATGGACGACTTTGTAAAAGGCTCTCCCATTTACAATGCAAAAAACCTAAAAGGAAATTTATTGTACATACACGGCACTGGCGATGATAATGTGCATTATGCAAACGCCGAAGTGTTGTTAAACGAATTAATAAAATACAATAAGCAATTTCAGTTTATGGCGTACCCAAATAGAACACATAGCATTAGCGAAGGCGAAGGTACTTGGGAGCATTTAACTTCACTTTATACAAACTATTTGAGGGAGCATTGTAAAATGGGGGCAAAATAAAATACCTGCCACAGGTTATGTTAGTTCGATAAACATTATACTATGTAATCTGTGTCTTATCTTTTTATAACTTTTCTCCGTTTTGGCCTATATCTAACCCAATTTTTTCATCTTCATCACTAACAGGTAAAGGCATAATTAAATCGATAATTTGAGTAATATAAATGTACACTAAAATAAAAATAGATATACTAAATGCAATTACAACCATAAGATAAATACTAAGCAAGTGTGTTTTAATATTCATTGCACTTAAAAAAAATGAAAATTTTAAGAAAATGAATTATTTTACACTTTGAACGACGCTTCCATTCTTTTTTAACCTAAACAAATTCATGTAATATGAGAAAACTATGCTCCTTATTCATTTTTATGCTAATTGCTGCAATCGGCTTAGCACAAAAAACCTCTTACACAATTAAAGTTACCGAAGCTTCAACTAGCAATGCTGTAGGCAATGCATCTGTAAAAGTAAGAGGCAGCAATGTTGGCGTTAGTGCTAACGAAAATGGTGCTTGTACAATACAAGCAACAAGCGGTGATGTTATTGAAATTACCAATGTTGGCTATAATTTAGTTTCGGTAACATTAGGCAGTCAAACTAATGTAAGTGTATCATTGACTAAAGTGGATGGTGATTTAACTGATATTGTAATTGTTGGTACAAGAGGTGCTGCAAGAGCAAAAACGGAAACGGCTGTGCCAATTGACGTAATTAAAATTAATCAAATTGGTTTACCCTCTGCAAAAATGGATTTTACTTCTATTTTAAATATGAGTGCTCCCTCTTTTAATTACAATAAACAAAGCGGTGCCGATGGTGCCGACCATGTAGACCTTGGAACGTTAAGAGGATTAGGGCCAGACCAAACGCTTGTTTTAATAAACGGCAAACGTAGGCACAACACAGCTTTTGTAGCTTTATTTGGTACAAGAGGAAGAGGTGCTAGTGGTACCGATTTAAATGCTTTTCCACAAAATGGTGTAGATAGAGTTGAAATATTAAGAGATGGTGCAAGTGCCCAATATGGTAGCGATGCAATTGCTGGTGTAATGAATATTGTGTTAAGCAAAAATGTAAACCAATGGAATATTAATGCAGGGTGGAGTGGTTATTTAGATAATAAATTTAATGCAAGAAAATTTAATGACGGTAATCAATACATTAGCAGCAATGCTATTGATGGTGGTACATTTAATTTATCGGCTAACAACGGTTTTACTATGGGTAAACAAGGTGGGTTCTTAAATCTTTCATTTGATTTAAAAACACAAGCAAAAACATTTAGACAAGTTGATACTACCGATTGGAGAACAGATAAAAATGCTTTACGCTACATTAATACAAGTAGAAGAGCTTTTGGCGATGGTTCTATTACAACCTATGGTGCAATGTATAATATGGAGTTACCATTAAAAGATACTAAAACAGTTTTTTATTCTTTTGGTAGTGTAAATACAAAAGAGTCGGATGCTTATGCCTACACAAGAAATTTGAGTAGCAATGCTGACCGCTTTCCTGTAACAACAGGGGGAACACCAATTTTTGTATCAAGCATAATGCAAGTTGCTAATGATGGAGAAACATATTATAACCCACATATTTTAACTCAAATTAACGATGCCGCTATTGCCTTAGGCTTTAAAGGAAAATCGCAAAAAAATTGGAATTGGGATGTAAGTTTAGTTACTGGTAAAAACGATTTTCAATATTTTGGCGATAAAACATTTAACGCTTCGTTAATAGGTAACACTACTAAAAATTATTTTATTGATGGTGGTTTTAGATTTAGACAAGCAACACTTAATATTGATTTAAGTAAAAATTTTAAATCGGTTGCTAAAGGTTTAAATATTGGTTATGGTTTTGAGTATCGTAGCGAAAAATATGGTATAAATAAAGGAGAAGAAGCTTCTTATGACAATTACGATCCTAATGAAGTACAAGGTTCTGGAGCACAAGGGTTCCCAGGTTTTAGCCCTAGCGATGTTGTAGATGCTAAGCGTAATAGCTTAAGTGTATATGTAGATGCAGAATTAAATGTAACCGACAAATGGTTGGTTGATGCAGCAGTAAGGGCAGAAAATTATTCTGACTTTGGTTCTGTAGCTACATTTAAATTAGCTACTCGTTATAAAGTAGCAGATGGTTTTAATTTACGTGGTAGTGCAAGTACAGGTTTTAGAGCACCATCTTTACAACAAATAAATTTTAGTAATACACTTACTTCTTTTAGCGGAGGTAACTTAATACAAAGCCGTTTAGTAGCCAACTACGATGCAGTGGCAAAATTGGCTGGTATACC
>JANNWD010000174.1:0-5061 GCA_031408315.1 Bacteroidota bacterium | reverse complement strand
TTTACCGCTTTATTTTTTGATGTAATGAACCACACCCCAGTACCGTTTAGTATGGACGGAGTGGGGCAAGATTTGTTCTTTTTGAGCAATGGGCATGTTTCCCCAGTTTATTACAGTGCCTTGGCAAGAAGTGGGTATTTTCCTGTACAGGAGTTAAGCACTTTTCGTAAATTAAATACAAGATTACAAGGCCACCCAACTACACATGAGCATTTGCCAGGTGTACGTATTGCAAGCGGAAGCCTTGGACAAGGTATGAGTGTGGCTATTGGTGCTGCTTTGGCAAAAAAACAGGATAACGATAATAATATTATATTTAGCCTACATGGCGATGGTGAATTAGATGAAGGGCAAAACTGGGAAGCCATAATGTTTGCGGCACACCATAAAGTAGATAATTTAATTAGCACCATTGATTGGAACGGACAACAAATTGATGGACCTACCGATAAAGTAATGGCATTAGGCAATTTAAAAGCAAAATTTGAAGCCTTTGGTTGGCATGTACTGGAAATGGAAGGTAACGATATGGATGGTGTAGTTGCTGGTTTAAACCATGCTAAAACGTTTGTAGGAAAAGGCAAACCAATTGTAATTTTAATGAAAACCGCCATGGGCAAGGGTGTAGATTTTATGGAAGGCAGCCACGAATGGCATGGCATTGCACCAAACGATGAGCAGTTGGCTAAGGCATTGGGGCAATTGGAGGAGACGCTGGGGGATTATTAATAGGGTGATGGAACGCTGATGACGTAGATGATTAAAAATGATTTTATTGGTTGATTAAAAGCAGCATTACTTTAAACATCTATGTCTATTTTTCATTAAAATTATTGTAATGAAAATATTTATTCTACCATTTTTAATGCTTTTTTGTTCTATTGTTTCTTGTAAAAAGAGTAATGATACAACTACAAAAGATTGCTTTGTAAATAGTATAACACTCCGGACCATATTAAATAAACAAGCAAGAGTAATTAAGCAGGGTACAGCCTTTTATATTATTGAACAAGGTACTTTTGATACTAAATTAAACCCTTGTAATTTAGCTGATGAATATAAAAGAGAAAATCTTATTGTATCGATTACTGGAGAGGTAAAAGCAACTATACAAGGCGGTCCTAACCCTTGTTGCACCGAAGATTTTTACATTCTAAAAATTTCTAAATAAAACCCCTACTTCAACTCAATGCCCTGCCTACTTGCTTTATACGCCGGAAACCAAGCTGCAACAAAAGCAATAATTAAGGCGGTAATAGCAACTAGCAACACATCGGTAATTACCATTTTTACAGGAAAATAATTTACTAAAAAAGTACCGCCTTTTAATGGAATAATATGCCATTGTATTTGTATAAAACAAACCAATAAAGCCAAAGCAATGCCAATACCACTACCAATTACACCAAGTAATAAGCCCTCTGCCAAAAATATTTTTAAGATAGATGCTTTTGTAGTACCAATACTTTGTAAAATACTAATATCTTTTTTCTTTTCTAACACAAGCATAGTTAATGCACCAATCATATTAAACGCTGCAATTATTAATATTAATGTAAGCACAGCATAAATTGCCCATTTTTCTAACTGCATGGTGTTGTATAGGCTGGTATTTTGTTCGTATTTAGTTTGTACAATGTAGTTAGCTCCTAATAAAGCGTTTAATTGCTCTTTTACCTTTTGTGGATTTTCGGTTGGTTTTAATTTTATTTCTACCGCACTAAATTCATCGGCTTGTAAATTCATTTGCTGTTTTACAAAATCAATATTGGTAATGGCGTATTTATTATCGAACTCTTGCTGTATGGCAAATACGCCACTGGCTTTTGCATTGCCCTCACTTAGCGATTGAAGTGGGTCGTTGCTTTCGCTATTTTTTTTTGGTAAGATGATGGTTAAATCATTGGTAGTAAAAGCACCATCTATATTAATGCCAGCGGCATCTTGTATACCGCTACCAACAATAAGTGTAGGGTTATCGGCTGTGCCAATTTCGTACTTACCTTTTTTTATTTTTTGTGCAACGCCGCTTACATTTATATACTGGTCATCTACCCCTTTTAAATACACTACTGTTTGTGCATCGCCATTTTGTAGCAAGGCCTTTTCTTCGGCAATGTTGCTTATGTTTTGTACAAAAGTTTGTTTGGTTAAGGTAGCTAATTTATCTGCGGCTAATAAAAAGGTTTTTCCTTTGGTTGGTAAAATTTTAATATCGCTGTAAAAAGTACTGTAACTATCTTTTACTAATCCCTCAAACCCATTAAATACACTTAATACCAACAACTGGCAACAAGTAGCAAAAGCAATTACACCAACAGTAACCCATGCAATTATATTTATTGCATTAGCACTTTTTTTTGCTTTAAAATACCGCCAGGCAAAGGTTGTGTACATTTTTTGTTAAGATGGTTAGGGGTTTAGAAAAGTTTAGAAGTTTAGAGGTTTAGAAGTTTAGAGGTTTAGAAAAATTTGGACTATATCTTGCATTTCAAAAACTGCCTACTGCCTACTTCTTTTCCTTATTAATTTCCTTAAACAATTCCTCAATTTTATCTACATAATCCAACGTATCATCTATATAAAAAGTAAGCTTTGGCATACTGCGTAATTGATGGCGTACTCTTGAGGTTAATTCTCTTTTTATTTCGTGGCTTAAATCGGTAATTTTTTTAAGCGTTTCGGTAGCATCTTTTACCTTAAATAAGCTTAAATAAACTCTGGCATCAAACAAATCTGGTGTAATTTTTACGCCTGATATAGACACCATTCCGCCATCTAGCATACTTAAGCCCATACGCTGAAAAATATCGCTTAATTCTTTATTTAGCAACCCTGCTACCTGTTTTTGTCGTTTACCTTCTAACATAAATTATATGTATTGATTAATACCTTTAGCTGCAAAGGTAATTTTATTAGCTAATGTTTGCTTATATAATAAATCATTTACGGCAAGTTGTTTACCATCGGCCCCCTTGTGATGAATATGATACAAATTTGCACCAAATTTTATAAACCTAAGTTTTACACCTTTTATATAAAGCCTAATGGCAATATCGTTATCTTCTTTGCCCCAGCCAGTAAATTCTTCGTTGTAGCCATTTACAGCCACTAAATCTTTTTTAAAAAAAGCCATATTTACCCCTAATACATATTTTGTTTGTGCTACGCCTTTTTGAACATAATAATTGGCGTAAGCTAAAATAGGTATCCGTAAACCATTATGTTTTTTAGTACAATGCTGCAACATTTCCTGTACCGATGGATTGGCGTTTTGCTTTAAAATTTCTTCCGAAAAATCATTATTTAGCATACATCTTGCTCCAGCAATAAAGGTGTTTTTTTTTGCAAAGCGTAAATGATCTTGTATAAAATTGGGATGAAAAATTACATCTGCATCCGATTGAATAATATATTCTCCAGTTGCTTTTGCAAAACTTTTATTACGGATAGTTGCCAATCTAAATCCATCATCTTTATGCCATACATGAATAATTGGTATAGGAAAATTTTTACGCATTTCTTCAATTAGTAAAGCCGTTTCATTGGTTGAGCCATCATCGGCAATTACCACTTCTTTAGGCAACACCACTTGATTTTTAATACTAAGCAAACAATGATATAAAGCCCTTGGCCAATTATAAGTTGATATACAAAGACTACATTTGCTATTAATTTGCTTCATTGTAATTTTACACCATTATTAATTAAACAAAGTAACCAATTAATTTAGCTACTGCAACTATTTTTAGGTAATACATAACAAATGAAAATTCTTAAACGCTTAATTCCTTTTGCAAGGCCGCTAAGGCATTTTTTTCCAGAATATATTATTTACACTTTTTTTTCCATCATTTTTGGGTTGGTAAATTTTGCCTTGCTAGTACCCGTATTAGGTTTGTTGTTTAATAAAGATGCTATAGCCATTATTGCAAAGCCAACTTTTAGTTTTTCGTTAAATTTTGCAAAAGATTTTTTTAATTATCATTTTACAAGCATTGCTAATGAGCATGGAAAATTTTGGGCTTTGGCTTTTGTTTGTGCAATTATTGGCTTAAGCATAATACTTACCAATTTTTTTAGATACATGAGTGTACGAGTAATGCTACGCTTACGTTTAAAGGTGTTGGGTAATGTAAGAAGTGCTTTGTACCATAAATATGTACACCAATCTTTGCCTTACCATCACAACAAAAAAAAATCGGACTTATTAGTTGTTATGATTAATGAAGTACAAGAAATTGAAAGTTCTGTTTTAAATTCGTTACAAGTTGTTTTACGAGACCCTTTTATTGTACTATCCTACTTTGCAGTGCTATTTTATTGGAGCCCAAAGCTTACGTTATTTACTTTGTTATTTTTACCTATTACCGGTATTGCTATTTCTATACTTACCAAAAAATTACGTAAGCTAAGTTATTTTAGTAGCGATATGATGAATAAATTATTAGGCATTAGTGAAGAAAGTATTAGTGGTATAAAACCCATACAAAGTTTTACTGCCGAAAAAGATATGGAGGGTAAGTTTAACCAAATTAACCATGATTTTACTAGGCACAGCAAACGCCTGTTTGGTCGTAAAGAATTGGCAAGTCCAATATCTGAAACCATTGGTGTAATTGCAGCTTTATGTTTAGTATTATTTGGAGGATATTTAATTTTAATTGATGGCAGTACAAGCCTTAGTGGCGAAGCTTTTATTGGCTATTTGGCATTATATACCCAAATGATTCAACCGCTAAAAAACATTTCAAGCACAAGTAGCAATTTGCAAAGAGGTATTGTAGCATGTGAAAAAATTTTTGATGTGCTAGACAGTGAAGTTGTAATAAAAGATGCACAAAATGCAATTGAAAAAACAAGCTTTACGAATAAAATTACTATTAAAGATACCAGTTTTGCCTATGGCGAAAACAATGTTTTAAACAATATAAATTTAACCATTGAAAAAGTTAAAACTATTGCATTGGTTGGGCAAAGTGGTAGTGGAAAAAGCACTTTAATAGATTTAATTTGTAGATTTTATGATGTACAAAATGGCGAAATTAATATTGATGATGT
>JANNWD010000173.1:0-2083 GCA_031408315.1 Bacteroidota bacterium | reverse complement strand
TTTCTCAGCCTCTCTGCAACTAATACCTACATCAACCAAAATAGCACTAGTAGTATTCCCAATATAATAGCAATTACCATTACTGCCACTATTTAACGATGTTACAAATAAACCCATACGTTGCAAAGAACGTCTTTTTTTTTATTTATCTCTCCTTTAGGTTTATGTATAAGTTTAACTATTCATATAAAAAGTGCTGTAAAGAATTTGTACAACAAAAAATAGTTTATCTTAGTTAAAAACTAATTCTATGCAACGTTTACTAGTATTAGCTGTATGTACAATGCTTGTTTTTTCTTGTAATAACAGCAACCAATCTTCATTAACCACTTACAAAACTATTGAAGTGAAATATCCTATTACAGCAAAAGATACCACAGTAAAAGATGTGTACTTTGGCACTACAGTTTATGATCCTTATCGCTGGTTAGAGGATGATACAAGTGCTGCTACAGCAGCTTGGGTAAAAAGTCAAAATGAAGTAACGCAAGGTTATCTTAACCAAATACCTTTTAAAGAGGCTATAAAAAAACGCTACAGTAGTTTATATAATTATGAAAAATATAGTGCACCATTTAGGCAAGGAAAAAATATGTACTATTATAAAAACAGTGGTTTGCAAAACCAAAGTGTATTGTACCGAGAAGCTGATGGAAGTGCCACACCTGAATTATTTTTAGATCCTAATTCTTTTTCAAAAGATGGTACAACTTCGTTAGCTGGTATTAATTTTAGTAAAGATGGCAGCATGGCTGCCTATAATATTTCGGAAGGTGGCAGCGATTGGCAAAAGCTAATAGTGTTTGATGCTGTTAATAAAAAACAAACAGGAGATACTTTACAAATAAAATTTAGCGGAGCAAGCTGGAAAGGTACAGATGGCTTTTACTACAGCAATTACGGAATGCCAAAAGAAGGAAGTGTACTATCAGGTAAAAACGAAAATCATAAATTATATTATCACAAATTGGGTACGCCACAAAAAGAAGATAAATTGGTTTATGGAAGTGATGCTGCACCAGTACGTTACATAAGTGGTTATTTAAGTGAAGATGAAAAATGGTTGATAATTAGTACTGCAAACGAAACGTATGGTGGAGGGTTGTATGTTCAAAATTTAGCAGTACCAAATAGCCCCGTAATACCTATTGTTACTGATATGAAAAATAACCATGGCGTTGTAGATGTGGATGATAACTTTTTTTATATACAAACCGATAAAGATGCACCCACAAATAAATTAATAGCAGCACCAATCGGTGATCCTAAACCTGCCAATTGGAAAACAATAATTGAAACAAAGGCAGAGGTATTAAATGTATCTGCCGCAGGCGGAAGTTTTTATTGTACTTACATGAAAGATGCGGTGAATAAAGTATATCAAATGGACAAAACTGGTAAACAAGTAAGAGAAATTGAACTGCCTGGATTAGGTACTGCATATGGCTTTTATTCAAAAAAAGAAGAAAAAGAAACTTTTTTTGTCTTTACATCCTATACAAATCCTGCTACTATTTATAAATTAGATATTGCAAGTGGCAAAACAAGTGTTTACAAGCAACCTAAGGTGGAGTTTAATTCATCGGATTACGAATCAAAACAACTATTTTATACCAGTAAAGATGGTACAAAAATACCCATGATTGTAACCCATAAAAAAGGGTTGATACTGGATGGAAAAAATCCTTGTTTACTATATGGGTATGGCGGTTTTAGCGTAAGCCTTACGCCATATTTTAGTACATCAAATATTATTTTATTAGAAAATGGCGGCATATTTGTAGTAGCCAATTTACGTGGCGGCGGAGAGTATGGCGAAGATTGGCACAACCAAGGCATTAAAACAAAAAAGCAAAATGTGTTTGATGATTTTATGGCGGCTGCGCAATACCTGGTTGATAACAAATACACATCCCGTAATATGCTGGCCCTTGAAGGCGGCAGTAACGGCGGCCTACTTATTGGCGCCTGTATTACGCAAAAGCCCGACATCTGTAAAGTGGCTTTTCCTGCCGTGGGTGTAATGGATATGCTGCGTTACAATAAATTTACTGCCGGTGCCGGTTGGGCTTACGATTATGGC
>JANNWD010000172.1:0-27976 GCA_031408315.1 Bacteroidota bacterium | reverse complement strand
TATAAAAAAACAATTTTTTTTCTTTTTGTAACAATTTTTACAATAAATGTTGCTCATGCACAGCTATGGAAACGATTAAAAGATGAAGCAAAATGGAAACTAGAGCAAAAGGCAAAGGAAAAAATGAATCAAACTATTGATAAAACAGTGGATAAAGCTGTAGACAGTATTGGCAGCAAAAAGAAGAAAGACAAATTTAAAAAAAATGAAACCAGCACAAATGTAGAAAACAACCTGAATGATGTAGGGGTTAAAAAAAATATCAAACATCCAAAAAAAAATGACGAAAGTTTTATAGAACTGCAGGCATCAAGCCCAATTGCTTTTACAGGCGGGGTGCTTACACTTTCCGGACGAAGTATAAGTTATAAAGATTTTAAGAATATTAAAATTAATATAAAGGGTATTGAAAATTATGAACAGGAAAAAAGTATTACCCTGGATATTGAAGGGGGCTATACCTGTCTATGGTATGTTCCGGGGCTTGAAGGCGAATACACTATTAGTGCAACAAGTTCTGATAATAAATCTACAGCGGTAAAAGTAATTACTGTATATGAAACACCTGACCTTGAAAATATGGCTGATGAAAATATTAATGAAACAAAAAAGGCATATAAAAATGTAGAAGAAAAAGTTAATAAAGTAAAACCAATGATTAGCAGCCAGCAGGCAAATGAGCTGGATGAAAAATTAAAACTTTTAAAAAATAAAGTAAATGCTGCAATAAAACTTTTTCAATCCATCAATACAGCAAATAAAAATTTGGCAGCTATGATTGGAAAAGGAAAGCCAATTCCTAAAAATTTATCGGGCAATATTTCTCAAATGAATGATATACTTTATCAGCAAGCAGAGGATTTAAAAAATCAGCAGGAATTTTTAAATCATCAGCCATTTGATAATACTATTTGCGAATACTTAGTAATGATAAACGAAGCTTGTGCTGCTTTTTCTACATTTAGTGCATTGTGGGAAAAAACTTTAGGTGCAGTAATACAAAATATTGTTTTAGATAAAGCACCCCCAATAGTTGTAGGTGCTGCCAATACAATTGCAGGTAAACCAATTCCTGAACCTGCAGATTTTTTGCCTAAAGAAGCTGCAAAATTATATGTAACTGCCAAAGTTGATATGGCATCGCTAAAAACAATAAAAGGGAAAGCCGGTATGGCAGGCGATTTAATCAGTTTTGTTACCGATGTGTTGTTAAAAATGTTTTGCGGTACTTATACTGGTGAAATAACGCAAACATTTAGTTTTGATTATAAAAACAAAGGCACATCCTGGTGGAAATATGGTGGCGAACTAAAAGCAACACTCAACCTACGTTACCCCAAGAGTGGTAATACAGGAAGGGTTATTAAAATGAAAGGAAGTTTGGAAGGCAATGCAACAAAATTTACTTTTTGGGCCGACCCTAAAGAAGCAGTTGCCGAAGAATTGGGAAGTGCCTACAACAGTACAAAAGTTATAACAATTGCAGACATAAAGCCACCAGTGATACCATTTGCATCAGTTCAGGTTGATAAGGCGATGGGTTTGGGCTTTGGGGCAGTTGCAAGAACAGCAGCCACGCCTGCATCCTTTTATATTCCTATAGATGCTGAATATAATTTGGATAGTAAACAAATAAAATTTTTTATTAACGACGCAATTTGGGATTTTTCTTTATTTACGAAAAACCGCAAAGTATTTTTAGTGATAGCCGCATTGCCATTATTTAAGGTACAAGATTTCCCTATTGAAAAAGCTCAAAAACTTATACACGGTTCCTTAAAAGAAAAAAATTGGTTTACCGTAACTGGTGAAGAAAAAGGTAAACCACAGTTTGATGGTACAATTACCAGAAAAGTAAATCAACAAGATTTTACAATTGATTTAAGCATTGTGATTAAGGCAGAAAAAGATTGATAGTATAATAATAAAAGTCTTATAACATTAATTAAACAACTATTTATTTTTTTATAGAATTTATTTTTATATATCCGTAATTGTCAGTATTTATAATATTATATTTTCCATTATTAATAGTTTCGGTAATGCTTACAGTTAGCCCTACATTATTCACTTTTATTTTTTTAGTTGATGGGCTTGTTGTACCAGCTACAAACGTTGAATTATTTGGCGATATCACTTCTCCATGGTAAGGATAATCAACTTGTACAAAAGGATTTGGTGTTATATCAATATCCACATATTTATCAACCGATGAACTATATTCTTCTTTTCTTTCTTTTGATGTAATATTTTTTTTGCTATCTAAATTGTAAATAATAGTTGAGGTTGATGTGCCATATTTAGAAGTTACTGTTTTGTTTTCTGTTACTTTATTTTGCTCCCAAATGTATGTTGAAACTGTTGTATAATTTTCTTTACCTTTTTTGTAAAAAATTGTTTTTTTACTTTCTAGCTCATTTTTTTGGTTATATGTAAAATAAAATTTTTGAGGGTCGGCACCTTGCAAATAAACATCTTCATAACTAGTAATATTGCCAGCCGCATTATGAGTAAAGTTTTTACTGGTACTAAATAATTTTTTATCTTGATAATAATTTACTTGTTTTAATAAAAAATTGCTATCGTATTTATACTCCCATTTGCCTGTCCAGCCAGCACCATTCCAAGTATGAGTGCTTAGTTTCCATTGGCTATTTGTTTGTGCGTTAGTCAACAAAGCCCAACTAAGTAAAAAACAAGCCACTACAATTTTCTTCATTTTTCCTTTTTTAAATTCGTAATCAATTATTCTTTCTCATTTCTCATTAAAAAACAATAGTCCCACTTACCAATTTTTGTTTTCCATCGCTATCAAATAATTTCATATCTGTAATCGTCATTTTATTTCCTTCTACTTTTAAGGAACCACCAGATTTATCATTCGCATTAAATTCTTTATTACTATCGGCAACTCTTAAACTTAATCCATACTCTCCATCACTTACTTTGTACGATCCACCAGCTGGTTTTAAACCAGATACTTTAGCATTTTTTTCATTTGCAAATGTTGCTTGTAATAAAGTTAAGGGCTCATCTTGCTGGCACAATACCGAAAAATTATCGGTTTCTTTATTGCTACCAAAATATTGGGTGCTTACTTTTCCCTTAAAGTTTGCACCATCTACAGTAAAACTTGCTGTGTTTTCTTTATTAGAAGTTTGTACACCAGCAGCGTTGCTTTCTTTACTACCACTATTGCAAGATGTTGTTAAAAAAGTGGCAACTGTTAAAACGTAAAAAAATGTTTTTTTCATGTGTTGTTTATTTATTATTGAATAATTATTTTCCAAGATGCTGCACTATCTTTTGTAGCATCCATTTCAAATGCTTTTTTTTCTGTTTCGTTGCTAAGGCTCATACTTGCACTTGCAGGAGATGTGCTTCCTTCATTAATAGCAACTACACCTAGTAAGTGTTCCCCTTTACTTAGTTTTCCAAAATTTAATTGTAAGGGTTCGTTTAATAAACCAAGCGTATCTCGTAATAATTTATTATCTAAATATACTTTTACGCTATCGCCATCTTCGGCACTATTATCCCATATTTTTAATTTAATATCGCCTTGGTTTATAGTAGTAGTTCCTTGTAAAGTAAAAGTTTGTAAAACTTGTTTTTCTTTTTTGTTACAGCAAAAAAAGTAAACTACAACTGTAATAAGTAGTAATAATAGTATAGCAAACGTTATCCTTTTTTTGTTATTCATAATTATAAATTAATGTATTGGTAAGTAGTAGTTGTTAATGTTGAAATTAAATAACTTGCATCGGCATCATTACAAGTTTCAGTAGCTTTTAGCAGTAAGCCTTTTTGGTAAAGCGTAGGTATTTTTGCACCCCCATGTTTATGTTTATTTACCAAAATTTGCTGGTACTCCATTTTATTATTTATTGTGTATTTATTTGCTACAGTATATACTTCATTGTTATGCTTGCTTACAGGTATTTCATCTTTCACAAAACCACCCAATAAAAACTCTGGGTTTGTGTTGTTATCATATTGTGAGTATAATGTAGTTTGTAAAAATCTTGTACCTAGATTAGATATTTTTGCAACAATATTACTATCTGTATTAAATATATAGTTCGTTTTTTTACGTCCAAACAGTTGGTCTGTAACACATACTGCATCTGCCTTGTATTGATAAGTAAATTTTTTTATGTTTCGTGTATTATTATTTGAGGTTACTATAAATTGCGTTATTCTATTCATGCTATCGTACAATATGGTTGTAGTATTTCCCCAAGTTTTTATCCCCGATTTAGTTTTATAGCTTGTAAGTAACCCTTTGTAATTAAAAGTAAATGAATAGTTTGTTGCTATAACTACTCCATTCTTAGTTTCTGTAACATCTACAATCCTACCAAATCCATATGGTTCGTAAGTATAGTCAACAACATTTGTACCTGCACTACTATTAATAATTTTTTTTACTAGCCTTACTTTATTTTGTGCTTGTGAATTTAATGAACTATAAAAAATAAAAAGCAGCATCGCATAAAAAATTTTATTCATTACTCATTTTTAGTTTTAAGTTAAACACTACTTTGGTATCGCTTGGTGTTTCGGTACGGCTATATTCATTTTCAATTGTGCTTACACCATTTGTTGTTTTTATGGGTATAGTAAGCGTTGGCGAAGCATCCACCATACGCATACTTCTTGTTAAAATAAATCTTGCTGTGGTAATAGGATAATTAAATACAGCACCTGTTACATTGTGTGGCTCTGCCTTTGCCTTAACCACTACAATTGTTCTGTTGGCAAATGCATCTGTAAAATCGCTACGGGTGCCCATTAACTTTATAATCATTTTTTGCTGTACTATTTGGCCTTCTAAAGGAAAATAAAACGAACCTGGTGTAGCAGCCCTTGCCACTGCACCAAAGCCAGGATCTTCTTTGCTAATATTTTTTGGTATTACTGGTGCAGGTATGCGTTGGTTTTTTATTTCATCCCAATCGCTTTTATCTTCTACGGCCCATACATCATCTGTAAAATCTACTTTGGTTACATTGCCTTCAATATATCCGCTAAGTTTTGGTATTTTATTGGATGCTGCTTTTTGCGACTCTTCTAAATTCTTTTTTAAAATGTATAGCGAAATTTTGCCCTCGTAGGTAAGCTTATACCGCATATAGGTTTTACCATTATTTTTAAATTCTAATTCATAATCGCCACTTATTGGTCCTTTATATTCGGTGCAATATTTTTTCATTAGTTCAAGGCCAGCAAATTGTACCAAATCGCCAATCATACCTGCACCAAATGATTTTGATGATAGTGCCGATAAATCGCCAATGCCACTAAACCCTGTTTTTCCGGCTTGTGTAAATAGTAAATTGTCTACAGGTGTAAAATGTTTTGGGGCTATACCTTCAGCAATTTTTGGCCAAACTTTATCTATCAATATGGATTTGCCAATGGCTAAAATACCTCCACTTGCAAAGTTCATTGTTGTGCTAAATAATGCACATCCTTCTGCTACTCTATAATATCTATTACATATATCCCCTTCATTGGCCTTGCTTTTGCCAAAATCTTTTTCTACTTGTTTTAATAAATCGCTACTCTCTTGTAATTTACTACCCAATTGCCCAAGCTGTGGTGCTGCTATACTTTTTACTTCGGGATATTTTTTTGATAGCGTTTCTAAATCTTTTAATGCTTTTTTTATTTTACCAAAACCGTCATCAAATTCTTTTAGTTTTACTTTTACCTTTGCCACTTCTTGTTTTGCTTTTGCCACATCTTCTGGTGTAGATTGTGCAGCTACAACACTGTTAACAGCAGCTTCCATAGCAACGGTTGCTTTATTTTTTGCTGCATCAAAATCTCTTACAATTTCATCAGCATCAAACTCTGCCAATACATTAAAAGTAGTGTTAGCAGTTTGTACTTTATCAGATGCGTAAGCAATTACCTTGTACTTCCCCATTTCTTTTGGCATATATTTTACAAAATATTCGCCTGTTTGTTTATCGGCTCTAGTACTTAAATTATCCGTTTTTCCATTTGGTGTAATTACTTCAATGAACACTTGCCCGGGTTCGGAATTTAATGTATTGCTTTCGCCAATAATTTCTACACTACCATCGTTAAATGCTACGGGGGTTTTTATTTTTACAGATATAGGCAAGCCTTCTGTTTTACCTTGGGCAAAAATTAATGCAGTAAAGCAAAAACAAAAAAGTAGAAGAAAGGTTATTTTAGATTTCATATAATTTATTTACAAGCATTTGCTTTTGTAGTAGCTTTTTTACCATCTGCCTTAAACCCATTTTTACAAATTAATTCAATGGCTGCTTCATATATTTTTTTATCGCCTCCGGCAGATAAATATACCTTACCAGTATCGCTATCTATTGTAGCTGCGTTTACACCATCAATATCTCGTAGTAATGTTTCAATTTTTGTTTTCCCTTCTTTACAATTAATATTGGTGGTAATTATAACTTCATCTGTAGGTGTAGTTGCTTCTGTAGGCATATTTTCTGTTGCAGTAACATCAGATTGTTCACTAGCTTGTTCTGTTTTGTTTTTCTTTTTATCTACTTTCTTTTTTACAACTTTTTCAGGGGCATCTACAGCTTTATCAATTCCTTCGCTACTTTTTTGATCTATTTTATTATTTACTTTTTGCTTAGCTTCTTTCTTTTTTTTATTTAGCCAATCTTTAAATTGTGCATTGGCTGTGTTGGTAATAGCGGTAAATAAAATAACGCTAAACAATAATTTTATCAATTTCATCTCAATAATTTTTTTAAAAGTAACTTATTTTTTTTCTGTTAATGCAACTACCCACACTGGCTTATCAAATCCTTTTACAAAAAAGTGTAGCAAATAACCTTTGGCTTGTCCGCCTTGGTATGCACCACTTTCTAAATAAAAATAGCCTGTTTTAGTATCGGCATTATAACTAGTTATTTGCTTAGAGTTGGCTACTCCTATAAAAGAAATTTCTACCTTTTCAATTGCTGTATTACTGGTAAATCGTAGTGTTTCACCCTTACCTTCTGTGGTAGTTAGTTCGGCTTTTATTTCTACATTAGCATAGCCACGATGACCTGTGGTACGGCTTACCATTTCTCTTTTTTGTGGTGCTAATTTTTTTGGTATTGTTTTTATTATTTGTGCATTAGTAAAACTTACTGTAAATAATACTGCAATTACTGTTAAAATGTATTTCATTTTTCATTTTTTAAATGTTTAAAATTATTTTACTGGGCTATAAGTACAAATCCATAATGGCTTATCGCTATTTTTTAAATGAAAATATATTAAATACCCATTTCGCTGACCAGTAGCTAAATTATATTCGCCAAGTTGTAAGTATAAATTATGAGATATTAACCCGTTTGGAATATTAAATGTTTTTACATCATCGTAATTAGGCGGAAAATCAGGAGAGTTTAACAAAACTATTTCGGCAACCATATCGCTTGTGTTGCATATAAAAGATAAATACTGTCCTTTAACTTCATCTTTTTTTACCGACATTATTATTTTAATAGCTGAATTTAATCCAGTGCCAGTACTTATTAATTTCCAAGAGTTATCAAACTTTGTTTCTGTTTTTGGCTTGGCTCCTGGTATTCTTATTACTTGTGCATTTGCTACTTGTACAAATATTAAAAATGTACAAATTAAAATAAATTTTTTCATACTTAGTTTATTTTTAATGGAGCAAATTTTATTACGCCCAATTTATTTGTTTCTCTAATTTTGTTATTCTCCTCTGTATTTTTTTCATTATCATCTGGCACAAATGTTACTTTGCCATTTACCAGTAGCATTAAGCCCTTTTCAAAATTTTGTGCAATCATAGCTCCATTTTCTACACCATCGCTAGTTGGTAAACCACAACTATTATTTACTGTATTACCATACGTCATCCACTTTTTATAAATTTCATTTTTTATAAAGCAAGCAGGTGTTTTACTGCTACTTATAATTACATTTTTTTCAAATTTTTGTGTAGTTACCATTAACACTACTATATTATTTCCTTTTTCGGTAGTAGCATCTGCCAACGGCAAACCACAATCTTTATAATTATACTTTTCTTTAATTTTTCCTTTTACAATAAAGGCATCATTATTATTTGTTATAATCATTCCGCCATCAAATAATTGTGCATAAGCATATGATGCATATTTTACTCTATCGCTTGCAGCAAATCCAAGATAAGAAGCTGCAGCACCTGTGTTTCTATATTTTGTATAAACTTGTCCAAATACTGCATACAGTTTTTGTTTAGAATTTATAGTAACGCATGCCCCTTCAAAAATTGCTTGTTGGCCAACTTCTCCCCCAATACCCGATTTAATTATACCTACATCAAATAATGGATAATCAATATAGCTATCTACACCACCCTGAGAGTCGAAAAATTTTCGTACTTCGCCATAAATAAATACCGATTTTTTACGCATAGGATTATAATAAATTGCCCCATCTGCATTGTTTGTATTTCGGTAGTAGCCTTTTACTTTACTGCTATTATATACCTCAGTTAATTTATTATCTTTAAATCCATTGGCTTTATTTACAACCTCTTGCATTTTTGCCAAAATACTTTCTGTAGCCGCAACAATCTCACCATCTAACTGTACTATTGGTTTAAATGTTTGTTCATCTTTTTTAAAAGCATCAACAGAAACAGGTTTGTTACCTTGGCTAACAGCTTCTTTATTGGCATCAGGCCTAGTTATTTTAATAGGTTTTAAAATTTGTGCATTTACATTGCTCAACTGTAGTGTTGCAAATAGCAACAGAAATAATAATTTCATATTTTTTAGTTTACAGGTTTAATAACAACAGGGTTGTTAGGATCAGGAAAATTATTGCCTTCAAAATTTTTATCTAAAATAAAGGGTCTTTTTGCTGATACTTTAAAACTTCCTTTTGCCCCTGCAATTGTTATACCTTGAAGCGGTACATTAATATTTGTGCCATTAGAAAAAAGAAAATCGATACTAAAATTTGCAGAAAACTCACTTTCTAAAATTCTTTCTGCTCTATCAGTAAATTTTATACTAACATTAAAACCATTATTCAAAAAACTTTGATAAGTATCAGGCACAACACCACCATAACCATCTTTATCTGCTTCTCCTTTCGATGAATTAAAAAGCCAACTATTTATACCGTTGTTAGAGGTATGATTTGTTGTAGAGCTCTTTAAAATATAATTGGGCGTTTTACATTTATTGTTGCCTAATCCTTTTAATGCAAACTCTCTTTTATTAAAAAAGCCAATAGACGGCTTGTCCGCAAATACATTAAATTTTATTGAAACTAACGTTGCGTTCAAAACTTTATCAGCAGCGGCTTTTTTTGCAGCAATTTCTTTCAATCTTTTTTCTGCAGCAGCCGTTTCTTTTACTTTATTAGGGTCAATTTTTATTTGTGCTATTGCTGTAGTTGTAACAAAAACTATTGCGGCAAGGAAAAATATTTTTTTCATATTGTTTAATTTTTAAATCACATTATTTTATTTTTTTACAAAAACGGCAAACTTGCCATCGGTTACTACTACACCTTTATCTTTATTGTCATTGTAATTATAACTTACATTCATTGGCGATGAAAATGTGCCTACTACAATCTTACCACTGGCTACTTCTTTAATGGCGGTTACTGTTATACAATTTGCAACAGCCCCTTGATGAAAATTGTCGTAATCATTTTCTACATTATCTTTCTTGTCATCGTCTAATAAATTTATACCAAAGCCACCGGCTCCTTCTTTTACACTGTTATAATTGCCTACACCTGTTTTACTAAAAGAAGAAAGCATTAATAAAAAGTTCATTTTACCGTTGACATCTTTTGTATATATATTTAGCTTATCATCAAAATCGTTATAAGTAGCCAATATTTCATCTTTACTAGATTGCCAGGTATTACCATTTATTTTAGCGGTTACGTAAGGGTAATTGGAGGATATTGTTTCTACATTTTCTGCGCCTTTTTTAGGCGTGTCTGAAGTGTTCGTATTGCTATTACAAGCCATTGTTGCTAATAAGCATACGTAAAGTAAATTGTTTATCTTTTTCATGTAATTAATTTATCACACAAAAATCATTTATAAGTTGTTATACCAATATGCTTAATATACAAACAACGTAAATAATAGATAGATAACGGTAAATTGAAGTAACTTTAAACTTTAATAAACACTTACCAATGTTAACCTATAAGTGCATAATTGTAGATGATGATGAAATAGATAGATTGACAGTTTTATCGTTTGCTAAAAAATTCCCCGTTTTGCAAGTTATTGGTGTGTTTTCCAATGCCGTAGACGCTTTAAAAGTATTAGAAACAGAAAAAATTGATATTCTTTTTTTGGATATTGATATGCCAAGTTTAACGGGTATAGAGTTTAGGAAAAAAGCGATGGAAGTGCCCGTATGTATTTATATTACTGCCCACCCCGAGTTTGCTGTAGAAAGTTTTGAATTAGATACTTTAGATTATATTATTAAGCCTGTAAAATTGGATAGGTTTACACAAACCGTAAATCGGATTGTGGAATATATTGAGCTAAAGCAAAAAGCAAATTTGTTTGAATCTAGTGTGGGAGATGATATTATTTACATAAAAGAAGGACATAACCAAACTAAAGTTAAGCTACATAACATTTTGTATTTAGAGGGTTTAAAAGATTACACCAAAATAGTAACTACCGATAAAAAACATTTTGTATTAACCAGCATTGGTAATTTGTTAAAGGAAAATCATTTTCAAAATTTTATACGCATACATAGAAGCTATGCTGTACAAAAAATTTATGTTGAAAAAAAACAGGCAAATGATTTGGTTTTAAACAATGGAATTTTATTGCCTATCGGCAGAAGTTATAAGGATGCTTTAAAGTTTATTTAATGAAGAAATTTTTGTGGCTCCTTTTATTTGTACCCCTATTTTCATTTGCACAAAATAGCAATTACACTACTATAGATTCTTTACTTAAATTAACCCAAAAATCACAAGTAGACAGTACTTTGGCCGATTTGCATAATCAAATTTCGTACAACTATATTTATCAAAATGCAGATAGTGGTATTGTCTTTGCCAAAAAAGGCCTAGCAATTGCACAAAAAATAAATTGGCAAAAAGGAATTGGAGATGCTTATTTAAAAATGGGCTCTCATTATATTTCTAAGGGATATTACGATTCTGCAGTAACCGTTTTTAATGAAGCTATAAAAAAATTTACCGACATAAACGATAATTTTTTTATAGCAAGAGTGCAGAATCAATTGGGTATTTTAAAAGGTAACAAGGGCAATTACTTAGAGGCCTTAGATTATTTTTTTAAAGCTTTAGCGGTATTTGAAACATCAACCAACAGTAATGCAAAAAGTAGCCTTGCTGGTGTGTATGAAAATATTGGCACAATTTACAACTTTACCGAAAATTACGATAAAGCTATTGTTTATTTACAAAAAGCTATTACTGTATTGCAGCAACAAAAAAATAAGCAAAGCGAAATAGCTTTAAATTATACAAACATTGGAACAGTTTATCAAAAACAACACAACACAACAAAGGCCATTGAGGCTTTTGAAAAAGCTAATACAATTTTAATTAATCATAAAGATAATTTTGCCATTGCATTTTTAAACTCATCTTGGGCAACAACCTATTTAAACAATAGAGATTTTGAAAAGAGTATTGAAAAAAATGTACTAGCATTACATTCAGCAACAATAAGTGGCGATAAAGAGTTAATAACATCTATTACTCAAAACTTGGGCTACGCCCAGTTTAAAAGTGGCAGCATAAAAAAAGATGAAATTCTTTATAGTAAAGGGTTTGATAATTTATCAGAATCTTTATTAATGTATAAAAGCTTAGGTAATCAAGAGGGGTTACGAAAAGCACATTTATATTTATCAGAATATTACTCCTTTAAAAACGATTTTAAAAATGCGTTTTTAATGCACCAGCAATACACCAGCTACAGCGATTCAATATATAACCTAAAAAACAAACAAAGCCTACAAAACTTAGAAGATCAACGTACAATAGACCTAAATAAAAAGGAAATAGAATTAAACCAACTAAGCTTGGCTAACAAAGAAAAACAAAAATGGTTTTACCTAGCAGCAATGCTGTTATTAAGTTGTATTGGAGTATTGTTTTTTTACCAAAGCCAAAGCCGAAAAAAAATTAACATACAGCTGCAAGTGTTAAACAACAATTTAGATGAAGCCAACAAAACAAAGGCTCGTTTTTTTAGTATTTTAAATCATGATTTGCGTAGCCCTGTAGCCAACTTAATTCAGTTTTTGCATTTGCAAAACGATAGCCCCGAAATATTTAATAAAGAAAGCAAAGAACGGCTACAACAAAAAACAATTGTAGGTGCCGAAAATCTTTTATCCTCCATGGAAGATATTTTATTATGGAGCAAAGGGCAAATGACAAATTTTAAACCCCTATTAAAAAACATTGCCATCAGTAATTTGTTTGCAGATACTCAAAAACATTTTGATAGTTTTGAAAATGTAACCATAATTTTTGAGCCAACGGGCTTGCAAATTTTTACCGATGAAAATTACCTAAAAACCATAATGCGTAATTTTACAAGCAACGCTATTAAAGCTTTAGAGCATACGTCAAACGCCACAATTACATGGAAAGCTTATCAACAAAACAATAAAACACTTTTAGCCATTACCGATAATGGCCCAGGTGCATCAAGTGAGCAATTAAAAGCATTGTACGATGATACAGAAGTGGTAGGTATTAAAAGTGGATTAGGATTGCACTTAATTAGAGATTTGGCAAAAGCAATAAATGCGACTATTACTACACATGCAAACGTTGGTAATGGAACTACCTTTATTTTATCATTTTAATAATTGCTTTCAATTATTAGGTAACAATATTTCTACCACAGTGCCTTCAGCTTGAGTTGTTTTAAATTCAACAATTGCTCCAATTTTTTCACTCAGTTCATCAACCAACCTAAGCCCCAATCCGTTTAAACTTTTGGCAGCATCTTCACTACTTAAAATTTGTTGGTATTGTTGTTGGGTAAATGTTTCGCCTTTGTTTTTTATGTAGATAGTTAAATTATTTGTTGAATGAATTGCCTCAATTTCTATTTCGCAATTATCTGGCGAAGCCTTTATAGCATTTTGTAAAAGATTACGAATAATGGTTTGCAAAAAATAAGGATCCGTATTGGTAATTATATCTGTTGCTATTACATCTTTATAAGTTATATTTTTTGCATCACTATTTAATTGTAATAAACTTTTACAAGAATCTATTATTGGTAATATTTTTATTACTTGCATATTTGTTTTAAACTCACTCATTTGTGTTTTGCTCCACAGCAGTAAATCTTCCATAGTTTCTAGCAAAGAGCCAGTAGCCGTTTGTATTTTATTGCTTAATTTATTTTTTTGCTCTTCATCTAATAATTCTGGGCTAAGTTGTTGTAGTTTTAAAAACTGATAAACTTGGCTTATTGGGCTACGCAAATCATGGCCAATAATGCTAAATAATTTTGCCTTGGTTTGGTTAGCATCTTCCAACGCTGTATTTAAATTTGATAAGGTTACATTTTTTTCATTTAGTATTGTTGCTGTTTTCTTTTTGTTGCGGTTATTTAGCAATAATAAAAAAGCTAGTAATGCAAGTAGTGTTAAGCCAGCAATTAGCCACCATATTTTATTACGCCCTACTTTTAATTGCAAATTTTTATTTTCAATTTGCTGTTGCTTTTCTTTGTTTTGAAATTTAGCCTCGGCATCGGCAATGTTTTTTGTAGAACTTTCATTCAATATACTATCATGCAAAATTGTATAGGCATCAAATTTTAGGTATGCCTGTTGCCAATTACCCAAACCTGCATAAGTTTTTGCTTGCAAATAGCGTAATGTTGCAACGCTTTCTCTTCCAAATGCATATAAATTTTTTTCAGCAATGTTTAAATGAAAAATTGCTTTTTGAAATTCTTTAGTATTGCAGAAAACATTTGCCAGTGTTAAGTGTGACCCCATAATAGCGATAGGCTCATTTGTTTTTTTACTTAACTCATATTCAAGTTCGGCATAAAATAAAGCTTTATTATTATCATTTTTTTCAACAAAATAATTGGCTAGATTAGCATTAGCACCTGTTAAAATTTCAAACAAGGTGTCATTTAATTTCATCATGCTGTACAACTTTTTGTAGTTTAGTAAAGCACTATCCATTTGGTTTAAATCAATAAAAGCAACAACTAAGTCACTTTGATTTAAAGCTTCGCCATGATAATAATCTTTGTAAAATAATTTTGCTTCATTTAAGTATTGAATAGCTTTTGTAGGCTCTTTAATTATTAAATACGTTTCGGCAACTTGCGAATTAGTTACCGCAATATCATTCATGGTTTCATCATCTAATGGTGGTTTTTTATTTTTTTGCGTTTCTATATATTTTAATTTATAATCAATTGCTTTTTCATACAAACCTTGATCGTAATAATATTCACTAAGCATAGCAATAAGTACTGATTTTGCTTCTATATTTTTTGTGGTATCAATTATTTTCTGTGCCTTTTGCATTATGGGTAATCTTTCTTCCCCCCTTCCAGCATAGTAATAATTATAATGTAATCGCCTCATTGCATTAGCCTCACCTTGTAGCTTATTTGCTTTGTTATAATAATCAATGGCCTGTTTTGTATTAATAATTGCACTATCAAACTGTTTTAATTCTCTAAAAGCCTCACCTCTAAAATATTTAAAAAAGCCTAGATTGTCCCAGTCTACTTTACTTAAAATAATACCCATGTCGGTGTATTCAAGTACGGCGTTAAAATCTCTTGCATATGTAGCTCTAGTAGAATAAACTTTTAGGGAATCAATTTTTTCAGGTATTGTTTTTATTTTCTCTAGCTGTTTTAAAGATGATTGGCAAAACGCAACTGTAAAAAATAAATTAGTCAATATAAATGCAATAAACTTAGTCATAGAACAATTATTTTGTACTTAAATCCTTTTGTATTTGTTCAAATATAAACGTTTTTAAGCCAATCTAAAATTAGTAACGCCCCTTGCAACTTGGCAAACATCTTATCAAATTAAAGTATCTTTGCAATCTAAAAATTCTAAATTACTAACTACTAATAATAAAATACTATGCCTGGTTTCGAACTTTGGAGCGATATAGAACGCAAACATTTAAACGATGTAGTACAAAATGGTGTGCTAATGCGTTATGGTTTTGATGGTAACCGTAATGGTCATTACAAAGCCAAAGAATTAGAAGCTGCCATAAATGATTATTACGGTTGCAAATATTCTCAATTACTTAGCAATGGAACTGCAGCGGTAACCACAGCTTTATTAGCATTAGGTGTAGGTTATGGCGATGAAGTAATTATACCAACCTTTACATTTGTTGCCAGTTTTGAAGCTGTAATTAGTGTAGGTGCGGTGCCTGTTTTGGTAGATGTAGATGATACGTTAACCTTAAGCCCAGCCGCTGTAAGAGCTGCCATTACCCCAAAAACAAAATGTATAATGCCAGTGCACATGTGTGGCAGCATGGCCGATCTAGATGCCTTGCAAGAAATATGTACCGAATATAATTTAGTATTAGTAGAAGATGCTTGTCAAGCAATAGGCGGCACTTATCACGGAAAAAAATTAGGTACAATTGGCGATGCAGGTACGTTTAGTTTTGATTATGTAAAAACTATGACTTGTGGTGAAGGTGGTGTAGTAATGACGAATAGAGAAGATGTATATATTAATTGTGATGGCTATAGCGATCATGGACATGACCATAAAGGAGTAGATAGAGGTGCAGACTTGCATCCGATTATTGGATATAATTATAGAATAAGTGAGTTACATGCCGCTGTAGGCCTAGCCCAAATTGGAAGGGTAGATGAATTTTTAGCTATACAACGAAAAAATCAAGCAACATTAAAAGCTATTTTAAGCACCATACCACAAGTAAGCTTTAGAAGAGTACCCGACGAAGGTGGCGATAGCTGCTCTTTTTTAAGCTGGTTTTTACCAAATGGCGAAATAGCCAATGCAGTGGTAGAAGAATTAAAAGTACAAGGAATACTAGCCGGTAATTTTTATTGGTTCAACAATAACTGGCATTACATCCGCAAGTGGGATCATTTAAAAAACGCCAAAACACTTGGCCCTTTAAGCCCAGAGCTAAAGGAAAAAGTAATACACCATGCTACAAAAAATTTTAGTGTAAGCGATGCTGTTATGAGCCGTTGCATTAGCACCGCTATTAGTTTGCTTTGGACAGAAGAGCAAATTAAAGAAAAAGGGGAGAAGATTGTAGCCGTAGTTAAAATGTTTTTATAATTAAACAAACTCAATATTTTTTTACCTATTTTTTAGCGTAAATTATAAACAAAACTAATTTTAAAAATACCCCAAACCCTAGTAATATAAATTTTAGTAAATAAAAAATGAGTAATCAACGAACAGAAATAGCATCTCTTGGAGAGTTTGGTTTAATAGATCATCTTACCAAAAACAACGAAACAAAACAATCATCAACTATATTATCTGTTGGGGATGATGGTGCAGTAATTGATCATGGTGGTATGCAAACTGTTATTAGTACCGATTTGTTGGTGGAAGGTATACATTTTGATTTAAGCTACACCCCATTAAAACACTTAGGGTACAAAAGTGTAGTTGTAAACATTAGCGATATATATGCAATGAATGCAACGCCAACACAAATTGTTTTAAGTATTGCCATTAGTAATAAATTTAGTGTAGAAGCTTTAGATGAATTTTACGATGGTGTATATGCTGCTTGTGAAAAATATAATGTGGATTTAATAGGTGGCGATACCACATCATCTCAACGAGGTTTTGTAATAAGCATTACCGCCATTGGCGAAGTAGCACAAAATAAATTTGTAAAAAGAGATGGTGCAAAGCCAAACGATTTAATTTGTGTAAGTGGCGATTTAGGTGCTGCATTTTTAGGGCTTACAATTTTAGAAAGAGAAAAGAAAATTTTTGAGCAAACGGGTGCACAACCCGACCTTGAAAACCAAACGTACATTGTTGGCCGTATGTTAAAGCCAGAGGCTAGGAAAGATGTAATTGAATATTTTGCAGAGCACAACATTATGCC
Source organism: Bacteroidota bacterium (assembly GCA_031408315.1). Taxonomy (GTDB): domain Bacteria; phylum Bacteroidota; class Bacteroidia; order Chitinophagales; family Chitinophagaceae; genus Ferruginibacter. The sequence goes on along the minus strand of JANNWD010000172.1, from coordinate 10,843 downwards.
CACAAGTATGATGGATATTAGCGATGGGCTTAGTAGTGAGCTGTTGCATATTTGCAAACAAAGCAATGTAGGCTGTGTGCTACACGAAGAAAAAATACCTTTTAATGAAGATATGAAAGACTTTGCCTACAAGCTAGAGCTTGACCCGACAGCTTGTGCATTAAGTGGTGGCGAAGATTATGAACTACTGTTTACCGTTAGCCAAACTGATTACGAAAAAATAAATGAAAATAATGGCTTAAGCGTTATTGGTTATATAACCGAAGCCACCGATGGTAAAAATATTATTACAAGAGGTGGTAATAAACATGCATTGGTTGCTCAAGGGTGGAATCATTTGAAATAAAAATACATGATTAAATTTTTTGGTTACAAACAGTACAACTTTATTAAACTTCAGTGGCGTCGCATTACGTTCATCTGTTTTAATATTATGTTACTCTATTCATGCTCTGTTACCAACAAAAACTACAACCCCAATAAAAATTATCCTAAACAAAAATTACAGCAAGATTATACGCTACTAAAAAACATCTTACAACAAAATCACCCTGCAATTTATTGGTATACTAATAAAGATAGTATGAATTATTATTTTGATAAATACTATGCCGATATAAAAGATAGTATGACCGAACATCAATACGGTTGGAAGATTTTAGCACCATTATTAAGCAATATTCATTGTGGGCACACAAGTTTTTTAATGAGCAAAGATTATAGCAAATGGGTTGCTGATAAACGCTTACCAAGCTTTCCTTTATATTTTAAAGTGTGGAATGATACTTTTGCAGTAACCGCTAATTTTAACCGCAAAGACAGTATTTTTAAAAGAGGTACAATTGTTACAGCTATTAATGGCAAAAAAACGCCTGCCCTTATTGCAGATATGTTTACTTATTTAAGTGAAGATGGCTATGCAAACAATGTAAATTATATAAGGCTTAGTAGTAATTTTCCTTACTTTCACCGCAATATTTATGGGTTGCGTAAAAATTATGATGTGGAGTATATAGATAGTACTGGACAATTAAAACAAACAAGGCTACCATTTTTTGAAATTATTAAAGACACATCTAAAAAAGCCACAATAACGCAACTTGTTAAGCCTAAAAAAATTACAAAGCAACAACGGCTTTTATTGGCCCGTTCACTAGCCGTTGATACTATAAATAGCACTGCAATTATTACTTTAAACACATTTAGTAATGGACGTTTGCGTAAATTTTTTAGGCAAACTTTTAAATACATAAGAAAAGAAAATATTAAAAACGTAGTGTTAGATATTCGTAGTAATGGCGGCGGAAAAATAAATGCATCTACCTTACTTACAAAATATATAACAAAATTACCTTTTAAAATTGCAGATACAGCTTATGCTGTAGCAAAATCGTTAAAGCCATACACCAAATATGTAAAAGGTAAATTTTTTAATAATTTGGGGCTTTTCTTCTTTACTAAAAAAAGAAATGATGGCAATTTTCATTTTGGGCATTGGGAACGTAAATTATTTAAACCAAAAACAAATAATCATTTTGATGGAAATTTGTATGTGCTTACCAATGGACAAACATTTTCGGCATCATCTTTATTTTGCAACGCAATAAAAGGGCAGCAAGGCATTACATTAATTGGCGAAGAAACGGGTGGTGGCTGGCATGGTAATAGTGGTATAATGATACCCGACATTACGTTGCCCAACACAAAACTAAGAGTAAGATTACCTTTGTTTAAATTAGTACAATACAATCACATTCCTAAAACTGGTACCGGCGTAATACCTGATGTATATGTACCTACGAGTTATGATGCTTTACTAAAAAGTATGGATAAAAAAATGGAAGTAGTTATGGAGATGATAAAAAGTAATAAGCAATAGGGAATTGACAATGATTAATTTATTCTGCGTTATCTCCGAAATCGGCAGGAGAGAACAACTACAGCAAACTAAACCCATCCCCATCTTTCCAAAACGGAAACTTTTCTCTTACTTCATTTAAATAATCTTTTGAGAGTGTAACGGTGTTTACATCTTCATCATCGGGCATATGATAAAGCACTTGCCCTAAAGGATCAATTACTAAACTATTACCGCTATGGTAAATAGTATTACCATCTGTACCAACACGGTTTACGCCAATTACATAACATTGATTTTCTATTGCTCTTGCACAAAGTAATGTTTTCCAAGCATGGCTGCGTTTTTCGGGCCAGTTAGCAACATAAATTAGTACATCATATTCCACCTCACCCCCAACCCCTCTCCCAACAGAGAGGGGAGATTGCCTACTCCACACTGGGAAACGCAAATCGTAACAAACTTGCAAATTAATTTTAAAACCTTTTATTTGTGCTATTAAACGCTTATTGCCTGCTGTGTAAAATTTATCCTCTTGCCCAAATGCAAATAAATGGCGTTTATCGTAATAGCCATATTGCCCATTAGGCAACATCCAAATTAAGCGGTTGTAATACATTCCATCTTCCTCAATTATTATACTGCCGGTTAGTATAATTTTATTTTCGGCACTAACTCTTTTCATCCAATTTACAGTTTCGCCATCCATAGTTTCGGCAAATAAGCTGGGCTGCATACTAAAGCCAGTACTAAACATTTCGGGCAATACTACAATTTCGGTTGGGTTTTGTATGCTGTTAATTTTTTGCTCAATGGCATTTAAATTGGCAGTTTTATTTTCCCAAATTAAATTGGTTTGTATGGTGGTAATAGAAAGTGTAGGCATAAATAGTAATACGAATATACAAATTGAAAATAGATTTTTACCTTTCTTGATAAGGGACGGAAGCCTAAAAGCCCTGAAGAACTTGGGATGATGAACACAATAAACTATTTAATCTATCGTTTAATTTTTACAAAAGCCTTATTTCTTAAAAGCCTCAATGGCAAAAATGGTATAATGTATGATAGCGATAATTAAAAAAATTGTGGCAAAGCTTTTTCAAAAACCAGATATTTATCCTATTAAGTATTATAAAAAGCATCGTAAATTTCACAGAAATTGGCAAATGCCAATGGTGAATTAGCGTATAGCTTTTCGGAATTTACCGAACCCAAAAATCAGCAAAACCCCTCTTGACAAAGGTTAAGAACAAAATGTATTTTTGTAGTTCTATTAAAATTCAATGCTATGTTAAAAATTAAAACAACACCAAATTTGTTAACGTTGGCGGTAAACCAACTTATTGCTGCGTTTAAACTTGCGTTTCAATCTACCAACAATAGAGAGTTTAGGCGATTGAAAGATTTTATTTGCTCGTAGAAATCTAACTAAACAAATACTCTACATCTGCCTTGCTTAGTGCTTTTACAAAGCTAGTATCATCGGCTATTAATTCTTTAGCTAATGTTTTTTTACGCTCTTGCAATTGCAAAATTTTATCTTCAATAGTATCAATACAAATCATACGGTAAGCAAAAATATTTTTTGTTTGCCCAATACGATGTGTACGATCAATAGCTTGTTGCTCTACGGCTGGGTTCCACCAAGGATCTACAATATACACATAATCGGCCGCCGTTAAATTTAAACCTACACCACCAGCTTTTAACGAAATTAAAAACACCCTACACTCTTCATTGTTTTGAAAATTTTGAATGGCTTTTTCTCTATCTGGTGCACTGGTGCTACCATCGAAATATTCAAACGGAATATTTTGTTCAATCAATTTTTGTTTTATTAGGGCCAACATACCTAAAAACTGTGAAAATATTAACGCTTTATGATCGCCAATGTTTTCACTAATTTCTCTGGTTAATTCATCTAGCTTAATACTTTCGTTTGGATATTTTTCTTCTTCATTTAATATGGCTGGGCTATCGCAAATTTGCCTAAGCTTCATTAAGCCTTGTAAAATAGTTAACTGGCTTTTTTGAATACCTTGCTCATCAATTACACCTAAAATTTTATCTCTGTAGCTATTTCGGTAAGCATCGTAAATTTTACGTTGCTCTTTTTCCATCTCACAAAATAAAATGGTTTCTGTTTTTTCGGGTAAGTCTTTAGCTACTTGTTCTTTTGTACGGCGTAAAATAAATGGGTATAATAATTTGCGTAAATGTTCTTTTTGATCTTGCTCTCCAAATTTATCAATTGGTGTTGCAAACTCGTTTCTAAAAAACTCCATATTGCCTAACAAGCCGGGGTTTAAAAAATTCATTTGTGCAAAAATATCAAACGTATTATTTTGTAGTGGCGTACCACTCATACACAATCTATTTTTTGCATTCATTAAACAAGCCGCTTTTGTTACTTTACTAGATGGGTTTTTTATTGCTTGGCTTTCGTCTAAAATAACGTAATCAAAATTTATTTTTAGCAATACTTGTATATCGCTTCGTAATGTGCCGTAGGTTGTAATAATGATATTGTTTTTTTGTAAATCTTCTGCACTTCTGCTACGCATACTACCATGGTGTATATGCCACGTAAGCGATGGCGTAAATTTTTCAACCTCATTTTTCCAGTTGTAAATTAGTGTAGTAGGGCAAACAACAATTGCTTTTAAACCACCCGTTGTACTTTTGTAATGGTGCAACATGGTAAGGGCCTGTATGGTTTTACCCAAACCCATATCATCGGCTAAAATGCCTCCCCAGCCTACATCGTTTAAATAACTTAACCATTGATAGCCCGATGTTTGGTACGGTCTTAAAATGGGCTGCAATGTTTCTGGTGCAGCAATTTCTGGTATATGTTTAAAGGCTCTTAGGCGTTCAAATTTTTCATCTAGCTCAAAACTTAATTCTGTTTCATCCCTATTTTCGTACAAATCATCTATCACACTCATGTGATATTTTGATAGGCGTAATTGATTGCTACGACCATCTCCCACTTTAAATAAAAGCGAATAACGTTTTAGCCATTCATCAGGTAAAATACCCAATGTACCATCTCCCAATTGTACAAACGATTGTTTATTAAGTAATGCTTTTTTAATATCATCTATACCTACTCGTTGCTCACCAAATTCTATTTCTACTTTTGCATCAAACCAATCTAATCCGCTACTTACATGAATGTGTGTGCTAGGCTTAGCAGTATTAAATTTAAAATTCTTTAACGCTTCAAAACCATACACCGGAATTTTCATTTCCTTCATAGCATCCACAAATAAAAAGAACCAATTATTTTTTAACACATCGGCACCTTTTAAAATAAGGCTAGCTTTATCATCATCATATATAAAAGAAGAGTGAAGGGCTTCTAATTTTTTTATAAAATTTTCTTCTACCTCTTTATTGCGATGAATGATTAAAATTTTATCACCATCGGGTAAGGTAATAGTTTCTTTATCGTTGGCTTTAGTTTCAAAACCTTTGTAACTATAAATGGGTTGAAATAGTAAATAATCGCCTTTTTCTTGCAGCAACACTTTTATATCTGGTTCGGTATCTTTTACCTCTTTAATTAAACTCTTATCAAACTCTACTTGGTACTCTTTTGTTAATGGCAGAATAACTTTTTGCATTTTTTCTGCCCAATTATCCTTGCTTAATTTTATGTTGCCCTCCTTTAAAAATTTTTCGGCCTGTTGTATATCTTCTGTTTTTTGCCAAGTGTATAAAACTTTATCATGCAAAAACAATAAGCTGCTTTCGCATTCGTTATCGGCAAAAGGAATAGTGGTGCTGCCCACTTTTACCATACACACAATTTCAAAATGATTGTTTTTAGCTTCTACCTTAAACACTGGAGAAATATGAGTGTCACTAACTTCTATCTCCATTAAGTTATCTGTTTTAAAAACTTTTTTTTCAGGGAGATAAAAAATAAAATGATTACTAGCTTGTTCTTCAAATGTTTTTTTAAGTTTTGGATGGAGGTATTCTGCCATTAAAAATTTAGTTTCTTCGGGCAGTTCATCTGTTTCTGTAGTAATTATATTTTCCCAAATACCGCTAAAAGGTGAGTTTCTATCCAAGTATTTATTTACTTCGGATGGTTGAAATTTACGTACTTGTTGTACTAATTGTTTATCCTCTTCATCAAAAATTTCGGTAGATACAAATTTGGTAAGGTCTAATTTTTCTACTTTACCAATAAATTTTTTACCCTCATCGTTTGGTTCGCCAGCCACAACATCTACACTAAAGTTGGGGTATTGCAGCGTAGAAAAATTAAATACAACCCCTAGCTTTTTTTCGGCTACAGCCACATCATCTTGTATTTGCTTATCGGGTAAGTTTGTTTTAAAAACAATTTCTGGCTCAGGCCTTACTACTGCTACTGTAGCTACTCTTTTTATAGTTGTATCTAAAACTTTTAAAAAAGGTTTTCCCTCTTTGTAAATAAATTCAAACTTCCCTTTTAAATCATCGGTAAGGGAATAGCCATAAATCTGGAGTAACTTATTTTTTTCTTTATCCCAATTACGAATACTATCAAAATAGGTAGGTCCATAAGCATTTAGCAATTGTAAAAACAACATCACTTTATGCTCACATAACGGATGCTCAGCTTCGTGGCATTTGCAACTAGTATCAAAATTTCGTTCATCATTTTTTTGAATTACTAGCGGATAGCTTTCGCCGTTATACTCTAATTCTGCTTCTACTCTTTCGTCTTTTGCTTTTAAAATACTGGCTTTTGCATTACGTAAAATATTTTCGGCTTCGGCATAAATACCAGGTGATGATAGTAGCTTAATCATTTTCAATTCTATCATCTTCATTTTAGCAACGGTATGGCGTTGATTGTATTGTATGTTGGTATTGCCCAACATATTTTTATCTACCATTTCTTGCAAACGTAATAAAGCTGCGGCTTCGTGGCGGCAAATATCGCTAAGGTTGTAAGGGCAAGCACAACGCAGCGTCATTATTTTAGAGTCGGTATATTTTTGAATATACACTTTATAAAACGTAGCATAACTATCGTCTTTTACTCTAAACACAACACTGTTCATTAATTGATCATGCTCTACCAACTCTACAAAACCTGATGCATGAATTTTTTTTCCACGACGGATAACCTCATCGGAACCGTTGTTGTAAACATGTTTTATTAAATGCGATAAAGCCAAGGTATCTATGATTTTAGATGTAAGATTTTATTAGATTGCTTTGCCTAAACGTACGATTAACCGTTCGGAAAAGGGCAATTTGCAAAAGTAACGTAAAACTTTTGGTATTTGGAGATGAGATGGGAAGTTTGTGGAGAAAAAATAATTAAAATGCTTTAGTAATTAACCTTCCATCCTCATACAACGGCAACACATTTGCACCATCGGGTGTTAAGCAAAATTTAATATCTTCTATTAAGCCAAAGCGTTCTACCAAACGGTGGTAATGGGTAAGTTGTGGTGCAAAGTCTACTAAATTATCTTTATGTTGATTGTACAATAATTGGGCGGTTAAGCTGCTGTCGCAATGGATGGTAAAGTGTTCGGAAATTTTTGAAATAACTGCCCCAGCAAATAATGTATCTTCTAAGTTAAATCTGTCCTTCCAGCCTGCACAACCTAATACTACATTTTTATTTTCTTTAATTAAAAAATTGCATACTGCAGTTAGGTTTGGGAATGAGCCTGTAATAATTGTGGTAGCATTATTATCTAACGCCATCTGTAAAAGCTTAGTACCATTAGTTGTGGTTAATACCAATGTTTTATCTTGTATAAATTCTTGGTTATACTCTAATGGCGAATTGCCGTGTTGCAAACCTTCAGCTAATTTTCCATCTCTTTCGCCAGCTGCAATGCCGCCAATTTGTTTGCTTATTTCTATAGCCTTTGCCACTTCAGCTACAGGTATAATACATGTTGCACCATTGTGTAAAGCTGCTGCAATGGTACTTGTGGCTCTAAACACATCAATAATTACAACAACAGCATTAGTTAAATCGTATAAATGTAAAAGTGCTGGCGAAAAGCAAGTATGTAAAGTGGGTTTGTTGGTTTGCATTGGGCAAAAATAAAGTGTTTTTGAATAGTTTTGTCATTTCGACGATAGGAGAAGTCTAAATAAATTTTATGTTAGAGACTAGTAGATTTCTCCTATCGTTGAAATGATAGGGAGAAAGTTTTCCTCAAATTTGTAATTAATTATTCTAGGAAGATGTGTGCCATTATACTCAAATAATAAAACATTTTTTGAAGGCTGTATCGTTTGTGTTTGAAAGAATATTTCCCAATCAAAATCAATGGATAAAGCAGTATACCTAAATTTATGATGATTGAGCTTTAACTCTTTTATAATAGTAAACTTTTCTTCTTTAGTAATCTCGGTATAAAAAATAGTACCTGGTTTTACTTTGTGCTGTAATGAAAAATCAATTGCTATTAATTGTTTTAAAATAATATCCGTAGCAAAATCTTCGAAAACATAATTATTTAAAGTTGTGTAAATATTATTTAATGTGTAATGTTGCGATTGATAATTTGCAGTAAATAATTTTCCTAACCCTAGTAAAAAATCGAAAATGCTATAATTGGCAGTAATATACTTTAGGGTATGCTCTGCCCGTTTTTTATTCCAATAAATTTCTAAAGCATTTTCTAAAAGTGTAACGTTATGCAATTCATCTGTACTTAAAAAATTACTTTTTATTATTTGATAAGGTGGATTAATATCAAACTCGTAGCCATACTGCTCATGCTTATCTCTAACAGGCGTACCTTTTAAAAATTTTAAAAACCCTAATTGCAGCTCTGGCGGAAATAATTTAAATACACTTTCGAAACTATATTTTAAATCATGCCAATATTCTAAAGGCAAACCCACAATTAAATCTAAGTGCATTTCTATTTTATGATTTAATTGCTTTATTATGCCGCTAGTTTTTTCGAAATTTTGTTTACGCCCAACTTCTAAATTACTTTTTTGGTTTACGGTTTGTATGCCAATTTCAAAACGGAATAATCCAGGGGGAACTTTTTCATCAATAAACTTAATAATATCTGGGTGCACTATATCTGCTGTAATTTCAAATTGAAAAACATTTTCGGGGCGATGGTTATCTAAAATAAATTGAAAAATATCTATCGTAAAATCTTTTTTGATATTAAAGGTTCTATCTAAAAATTTAATAACTTTTCCGTGTTGCATTAAATACAACAAATTATGTTTTATAGTATTTATGGGTAAGTAGCGTACTTTATTATCTAAGCTTGCCAAACAAAACTCACATTTGTAGGGGCAGCCACGGCTGGTTTCTATATAGCAAACTTTATTGTTTAGTTCAGCTGTATCATCATACTGGTAAGGGTTACGGTCGCCAAGATTTTTCACATCAAAATCTACTGGTTGTTGATGGTAAATAATTTCTTCATTTTGTTTACGAACTAAATTAGGCACAAACTCAACATTTGGATAATTTTTTAAAAACTGTGCAAACGGAATTTCGCCTTCACCGGTAATAATAAAATCTATACAATCCATGGCAATTTTATCATGCCAATCGTAGCTAACCTCTGGGCCACCTAATAATATTTTACAATTAGGATTTAATGCTTTTATTTTTTCAGCAACAAGCATTGTAGGTGTTATATTCCAAATATAACAGCTAAAACAAACTACATCATAAACACTACAATACTTAGCTATTGTGCTAACATCTTCTTTTATGGTAAATTCTTTCCAAAATAAATTGTCTTCATCTTTATTTAAATCGTATAAAATACGAATGGCTAAATTAAGATGAATATATTTTGCATTTAGTGTAGTGAGTAGCACTTTGCTCATGTGGTAAAGATAGGAAAAACCTCACCCCCAACCCCTCTCCAAAAGGAGAGGGGGGCTTAAGTCTTTAATAATTCAATCGAAATAATTTATTTATACTTTCTAATTTTTATAGTAATACAAGTTATACCCTCGTTGCAATATTTGCTAATAATTGCAGCAGCTCTTCTTTTCGTCGCCTTGCCACATCTAATACAATATTATTTGTAAGTTGTATTTGCCCACCATCGCCTTTAATATATTTTTTTACAAGAGATAAATTAATAAGTGATGCATTGTGTATTCTAAAAAAACCAATGTTTTGCAATAAATCTTCAAACTCTTTTAATGTTTTAGATGCTGTTAGTGGTTTATCATTTACAAAATGTATTTGTGTATAATTACCAATTGCTTCTAAATACAAGATAGAATCTGTGGGAATAATTTCTAATCCTTGATGAGTGGCTACGGCTATTTTTTGTGCCTGATTACTTTCTTTTTTTTGTAATTGCGTAGATAAAATAGAAAGCCTTTCAGCAGTGTATTGTTGTTGCTTAAATTGCAGGCGACTTACCACAGCAACAAGCTCTGCAACATCTACCGGTTTTACCAAATAATCAAACGCACCAAAGCGTATGGCGTTAATGGCATATTGGTTATAAGCTGTTGTAAAAATTATTTCAAAATCTTTTTGTGGCAAATTCTCTAACATAGTAAAGCCGTTCATTATTGGCATTTCAATATCTAAAAAAATTACGTTAGGCTTGTATTGTTCTATGGCTAATAAACCCTCAGTTCCGTTTGCACACTCTGCCACAATGGTTATGCTTAGGCAATTTGTTTCTATTTTTTTACGTAAGGCAGCCCTATTATTTTTTTCATCATCTATTAATATAGCTTGTAGCATAATTTATTTTTTATACTTTTAAAAATACGGTAACTATCGTTCCTGTTTTATCTCCGTTTTCAATATCTGTTATAGTTACATTGTTTTGTTGCTGGTTGTTAAACAAATCTATTCGTTGTTGAGTAAGCTGCATACCGTAAGATTGATATTGAGATTTTACCATTTTATTATCGGCGGCCACTTTTCTACCAATACCATTATCTTCTACCGTACAAATTAAGGTGTCTTTTAGTTCAAAAGTTATTTTTAAAATTTTT